>VMSR01000209.1 GCA_013792075.1 Desulfobacula sp. | reverse complement strand
GCCGTTGACTGGTTTTAGTCAGCTTTGGTTTGCGGTTTGTCTGAAACAGGATAGGTTTCTTACCTGCTAAGTGGTTTAAGTGCGTATTAAATTTTTTAAGATGAAGGAGAAAAGATGGAGCCCGACAAATTTCGAAAATCCAGGCAGGCAATAAACCGGTTGTGCAAAAATGTTGATAATTTAATTGAAGAAAAATCCTTGGAAGCCTCAAAAGAGATCTATGAGGAGGCGTATGCCCAGTGGGAAACCCTGAATCCCCTTGCAGAAGGCGAAATCCAGGAACGGTCTGTGAAAAATTTGAGTGTGAAAATCAATGGTTTGTCCATGCGTATCGGTAAGTTGAAACCCGCAAAAAAACCATCCACCAGGGGCGCAAGAAAAGGACCGGTCGGCATTGTATGGGATGAAGAACGGGTGGGACAGCTCTCTCCTGTCTTTTTGAAAAAACTTGCCGCCAATATGGCCAAGGATAAGGGTGCCACGGTCTGTTTTGGTACCACAGGAAAAGGAATCAGGCCCAACTACCAGATCCAGTTTTCCAATGGGGATCTGACGGTTTTTACCGGATCCGGTCACAAACCCCTGGACAAACCGCTTTCAGCCGGAGCCAAAAAAATATCCAAACCCTTTTCCCATGAGGTTGTTACTTCACATCTGGGCAAAAAATAATTACCCTGTAAATTTGGGGCAATGACCGGGGGGACCAGGTGGAATTCAAATCCGGGTGTATTAAATACCAACCCTATGTACATCCCCCTTTTTTATATTCCCCCCGGTCATATGATTTTCCAAACCCTTTTACCTGGATTTTTTCAAGCATTTGATCATTCGGACCTGATTTTTTCCGGAAGCGCTGCAATCATATTCCACGGAATCCATGGCATGGTTTATGATATATAATCCAAGCCCTCCGGGTCTGATGATGTCGATGTCCCTGGGCAGCAGTTGCCGGATATCGCATTTTTTTCCATAGTCTGTGATGAGAATATGGAGTTCTTTTCCCTGGGTTCCAATTGAAATATCAATTGTTTTTTCGGGGTTATTCATATAGCTGTGCTTGATGATATTGGAGCAGGCCTCGTCAACGGCCAGGATGATATGGTCTGAATCCTTCCTTGAAACCCCAATAATTCCGGTGGCTTTTTTCACAACACCCCTTACCAGTTGCAGGTATTGGGGATGGGAGGGAATGCTCAATTGTATTTTTCCTGACGCCATTGTCGATGTGTCCATACCAACGGGTTCCTCCATCCTTAATCCACCTTTATCGTCAACAGGGTAAGGTCATCGCTTCTTCCATGTCCCATTGTGTAGCGGTCAACAGATGCGGCTATATCGCGTATCAATATTTTGGGGTCTTTGGGTTTCTTCAGGATTTCCCGCAAAAGCCGTTCCATTCCATAAAATTCTCCTGATCCGTTTCGGGCTTCCGTAATTCCGTCGGTGTAGACGGTCAGGCAAGAACCTTTTGCAAGATCAAAGGTTTCCTGTTCATAGGTCGTTCCCGGTATGATCCCCAGAGGAGGCCCTTTTGTGTGATCGCTGCCCAGAAGGCAGGCGCTGTTTTGGTCGGCATACACCGGGAAAAGATGCCCTGCATTGGAAAACTGGATCTTTCGTTTGGGCAGATCCAGAAGAATATAAACAAGGGTGACAAACATACCCCCTTTGGTCCGTTCACAGAGCAGGTTATTTATCTGTTCAAGGAGCCGGGAGGGCGTCTGGCACACCAGGGCATAATATTGAAGATCACTGGTCAGGCGTGCCATGAAAAGGGAGGCGGAAATCCCTTTGCCCGAGACATCCCCCAGCACAATGCCCAGTCTCTTGTCCGGCAGGGGGAAAAAATTATAAAAATCCCCGCCGATTTCAAGGGCCGGCTGGTTCATGGCGGCAAAGCCATATCCGGGGATATCCGGAAGGGTCTGGGGAAGGAAGCTTTCCTGGACCTCCTTTGCAAGCGCCAGGTCCCGCTCAAGGGTTTGTTTTTCCAGGATGAGCTGGTGCATTTTTGCCGTATCAATGGCGACGGCTGCACTGGATGCGATGGTGACGAGCATGTCAAGTTCTTCATTGGAAAAGCAAAAAGGGGTGCACCGCTTGTTCATGACCTGGATGACACCCAGGGTAATGCCCCTTGCTTTTAAGGGCACACAGAGCATGGCGCGGGTTCTGTAACCGGTTTTTTGGTCATGGATCGGGGAAAAATTTGGATGCCCATAGACATCCTTGAGGTTCATGGGGGTGCCGGTTTTTGCAACAAGCCCTGCGATTCCCCGGCCTTTTTTCAAGCGGAATATTTCTTTTATTTCATCTCCCTTTTCTCCCAGGGCAATCTGAAAGATCAGGTCACCTGTTTCTTCATCCATGAGGAGGAGGCTCACAGAATCGGCCGAAAATGTTTTTTTCGTGGCTTCCATTACCCGGGTTAAAAGTCTGCCAATGGAAAGCTCCGAATTGATGAGATTGGCGATATCAATACAATTGGATAATCGTTCAACTTTGCTGATGCAGGCCTCAAGGCCAGTTGAAGGATCAAAAAAAGCAGTATCTGGGGAGGTCTTTTCCATCATCTTAAGAAAATCTATATAAAGCCTGCCCCGGTTTGTCAATCGTCCCAATGAGAAACCTGTCATGTTTTGGGGTTTATTATCGTTGACAGGGCAGGCCCCTTGGGTTATCTATGAACCTCGATTAAAAATATATATCAAGTGACTCCATATGATCAGGGTTGAAAATCTCGTTAAAAAATACGGCAGACTTGTGGTATCCAACGGCCTGAACTGCCGGTTTGAAGAAGGGAAAATAACGGTTATCCTTGGGGGGAGCGGGTCCGGCAAAAGCACCCTTTTGCGTCAACTCACCGGCCTTGAGCGTTCAGACAGCGGTTGCGTGTATTTTGACGGTGTAGACCTGACCTGTGCCAGCAAAAAGAAGCTGTATGAAAAAAGAAAAAAAATGGGAATGCTCTTCCAGGGGTCTGCCCTGTTTAATTATCTGAATATCTTTGAAAACATCGCCTTCCCCCTGCGGGAGCATACAAGAATAGCGGAAAATGTGATCAAGACCATTGTGACCATGAAGCTTGAAATGGTTGGATTGAGGGGAACGGAGAATCTGATGCCCTCCCAGCTTTCCGGAGGGATGACCAAGCGGGTGGGGCTTGCCCGGGCCATTGTCATGGATCCCAAAGTTATCTTTTATGATGAACCCACTTCCGGCCTTGATCCCATTTCAACAGGCGTGATTGATAAACTCATCAAGGATCTGAATACAAAATTAAATATCACCTCTGTGGTGGTTTCCCATGACATTGAATCCTGTTTCAGGATTGCAGACAAGATTATTATCCTTTTTTCCGGGGATATCATTGCCCAAGGAACGGTTGAGGAGATCAAAAACAGTAAGGATCTGCGGGTAAAACAATTTATCAATGGGGAACCGGAAGGGCCGATTCCTTTTACCCGGACCGATAAAAATTATCTGGACGAACTTTTAACGGGGTAGGAATGAACAGTGAAGTTTGATATCCTTGCCTATATTGGACGGTTTACACTCAAGAGGGTACAGGTTTTAGGACAAAGCGGTGTTTTTTTGCTGGTTGCCTTTTACCAGGCCTTTCTTCCGCCCTTCAGGATACGCCGGTTGCTAAAAGAAATTGAGTTTATCGGATCAAAATCTTTTCTGATCGTATTTGTCACCGGGCTTTTTACAGGGCTTGTGCTGGGTCTCCAGGGGTATCACACCCTGACCCAGTTCGGAGCCGAGGCACTTCTCGGATCTGCTGTGGCCCTTTCCATCATCCGGGAACTGGGCCCTGTCCTTTGCGCACTCATGGTCACGGGCCGGGCCGGCTCTGCCATTGCATCCCAAATCGGGATCATGAAAATTACAGACCAGTTTCCTGCCCTTGAAATGATGGCCATTGATCCTGTAAAATATGTGATCAGCCCCAAAATTTTGGCAGGTATCATTTCTTTGCCCCTTTTGACCGCTGTTTTTGATGTGGTGGGTATCATGGGCGGCTACCTGGTCGGCGTGAAGCTTCTCGGGGTGAACGAAGGCGCGTATTTTGGCAAGATGGTCACTTCAGTGACCTTTACCGATATCTACGGCGGAATATTGAAATCTTTAAGTTTCGGGCTCCTGATTGCCTGGATATCCTCGTTCATGGGATTTACGGCAGATCCGACCACAGAAGGTGTGAGCGCGGCCACGACCAATGCCGTGGTGATCACATCCCTTTCAATACTTATTGTGGATTATATCTTGACATCTCTTTTGCTATAGGATTTAAATTAACCATCATGTATGGAAAAAAAACAGAAATATCCGTGGGTGTTTTTATGATTCTTGGCATGGTTTGCCTGGTTTACCTGTCCGTCAATCTGGGGGCAGTTGAATTGTTCGGGTCCGATGCCTACAGCATTTCCGCCACCTTTGGATCCATTGAAGGGCTTGAGCCGGGTGCCTCGGTTGAAATAGCCGGTGTTCCAGTGGGCAAGGTCAAGCAGGTCGCCCTGGAGGAGAACAAGGCTGTGGTGAAAATGGAAATAAAAAAAGGAACTAAGATTTCCGATGATACCATTGCCTCCATTCGTACCAAAGGGATGATTGGAGATAAGTTTGTCAAGTTGTCGCCAGGCGGGTCCGAAGACCTTTTGGGAGAGTCTGATTCCTTGATGGATACGGAATCTGCAATCAGCCTGGAAGAGTTAATCAGCAAATATATTTTTGAAAAATAAAGAATCCTATGGGCTTTAAAATAGAAAGCAGCGAAAAGGACGGGATTGCCAGGGTCATTGTTGAGGGCGAAATCGATATGTTTACCTCTCCGAACTTGAGGGACACCTTTCTTCCGTTTTTCAAGAAAAAGGTTCGGGGAATTGTCGTGGATTTCACCCAGGTTTCTTTCATGGACAGTTCCGGTATTGCAACCCTGGTGGAAGGATTGCAATGGAGCAAAAGGGAAAACAGAAAATTCATACTGACAGGTCTTGGCACGACTGTTTTTAACGCCCTTTCCCTGACCAAGCTGGACAATGTATTTTCCATTAAAAAAGATGTCAGGGAAGCACTCGACTGGATCGGCAAAGAGTTCGTCTAACAGACACAAAAAATTTTAAAAAGGACGTTTTGTATGCAATATATGGGAAAAAGCGTGTTATTTCTGATGGTGATTCTATTTTTTTGTTCGGCTGGAAGTGTTGGGGCTTCTCCTGCCCAGGACCAGTTAAAGCAGACCATAGATTCCATAATAGAGGTTCTTAAAAATCCGGAATTTAAAAGTGAGGCCCAGAAGGAAAACCGCAGGGTGGCGTTGAAAAAAATTGTGGCGGAACGGTTTGATTTTGAAAAAATGTCACAACTGAGCCTTGCCAGACACTGGAAAGAAAGAACCGAGTCTGAGAAATCTGAATTTGTCGTATTGTTCGGCAGGCTGCTTGAGGATACATATATTGCAAAGGTTGAAGTCTACACCGATGAAAAATTTGTCTTTCTTACGGAACGCATCGAGAAAAAAAAGGCCCAGATCGACACAAAGGTGGCGACAAAAACCGTTGAAATCCCTATCAATTACCGAATGTATACGCGGGAAAACGGTCAGTGGATGGTGTATGATGTGGTCATCGAAGGCGTGAGCCTGGTTGGAAATTATCGTTCCCAGTTCGGTCAGATGCTGGAAAAAGATTCTTTTGAAGTCCTGATGGATAAATTGAAAAAAAAATAGCAGATGGAAATATATAGCCTTTTTTTTATGATAAAGACCTAGTGCCGTCCTGAAACAATCTTCATGTTTTGACACCAGTGGCCAAAGCCAAACTGTTCGGGAGTCCACCTCCAGGACCATCGAAAACCCGACAGCATGGCCACTGCATCCCTAACCATCCCCTAACAACTTGTTAAACCATCCCTAATAAAACAAGCGTATCTTTCATACCAGATGAAACCCACCATAGGATCAAACACTATCCGGTGGTGAATAAACGGATACCTTTTAAATGGTAAGGGAAAGAATGTCGCCTTCAAATCTGCTTCTGGTATTGTTAGTGCTGACCACTGCCGGGTATTACCTGGGCCGCAGGCGTGCTTTTTCTGTTGTGAAAAACGATGGGGGCCCCAGGGTTCTTCATTCCAGACCCTCCTATTATGGGGCGCTTACCGCCCTCTGGTGTGCTGTCCCGGCTTTGGTTGTGTTTTGTTTCTGGCTGGCCTTTGAGTCACGAATTATAACCCATATCGTGGTGGCGGCTTTGCCCGAAGAGATGCTAACCCTGTCCGGCGGCAGGCTGAACCTTCTGGTCAATGACATTAAAAACCTGGTGGAGGGCAATATTGTCGCCGGCAGCATCAGCCCGGCCCTTCGGGCAGCCGCTGATCACTACCAAGAGCTTAACGCCATCAGTCATGCGGCGCTTGCCGTTATTGTTCTGGTCATTTCCATTGGGGCGGTCCTCTGGATTCAGCGGTGCATAAGCCCTGGACTTCGGGCCAGAAACCACGTGGAAACCCTGGTAAAATATATTTTGATTGCCTGTTCCACCCTGGCGATTTTTACCACCATCGGCATTGTCCTGTCAGTTCTCTACGAAGCCATTCGGTTTTTTAAGATTGTTCCCATCCATCAATTTCTGCTGGGGCTGGAATGGAGTCCCCAGATGGCAATTCGGGCAGACCAGGTAGGGGCCTCGGGCGCCTTTGGCGTTATTCCCGTCTTTATGGGCACCTTGCTCATATCGGCCATTGCCATGTGTGTATCCGTGCCTGTGGGCCTGATGTCTGCCATTTATCTTTGCGAATATGCCGATAAAAGGTTCCGGGCCGTGGCAAAGCCCTTGCTGGAAATTCTGGCCGGTATTCCCACTGTGGTTTATGGATTTTTTGCGGCCCTGATTGTGGCGCCCCTGATCCGAAATACAGGAGCGACCCTGGGGCTTTCTGTTTCATCGGAAAGTGCTCTGGCTGCGGGCCTTGTCATGGGCATCATGATCATCCCCTTTGTTTCTTCCCTGTCCGACGATGTGATCAATGCCGTTCCCCAGTCCTTAAGAGACGGGGCCCTGGCCCTTGGGTCCACCCATTCTGAAACCATCTGCCGTGTGGTGCTTCCGGCAGCCCTTCCCGGTATTGTGGGAGGGGTTCTGCTTGCCGTTTCCCGGGCCATTGGAGAAACCATGATCGTTGTCATGGCAGCCGGATTGTCTGCCAATTTAACCCTAAATCCTTTAAAAACCGTTACCACGATAACCGTCCAGATTGTGACCCTTTTGGTGGGAGACCAGGAGTTTGACAGTCCCAAGACCCTGGCTGCATTTGCTTTGGGCCTGCTGCTCTTTGTGGTCACCCTGGTGCTCAATGTGGTTGCCCTGGTGGTGGTTCGAAAATACAGGGAGCAATATGAATAAATCGGAAAACATGGCGTCTTCTGCCCAGGGACGGCAACTCCGCACCATGGATATTGTCAACAGGGGACTTGCCAGACGGTATCGAGCGGAAAGGCGCTTCAAGCGGTTTGGGCTGTCTGCCATTCTCCTGAGCCTGGCCTTTCTGGCCGTCCTTTTTATCAGTATCTTTGCCAATGGATATACGGCCTTCCAGCAGACCTTTATCCAGCTGGAAGTCTTTCTGGATCCTTTGAAAATCGACAAAGAGGACTTAGGGTCTGCCAATTACCAGGGATTGGTGCGGGAGTCCCTGGCCAAGACCTTTCCAGCGGTAAAAAATAGGGCCGACAAACGCAAGCTTTACGGTATGGTCAGTTCCGGTGCGTCTTTTGATTTGCGCAAATTTGTGCAAAAGAACCGCCATGAGATCGGCAATACCATCCGGATCTGGGTGCCGGCGGATGATGATGTGGACATGCTCATCAAGGGCCATATCCTAAGGGATGTTCCCGAGTCTGAGCGGCGCATGGATGATACCCAGATTGCCTGGGTGGATCACTTCCAGCATCAGTTGCGGATAAAACAAGAGTTCAATATGACGTTTTTTACCGGGGGCGATTCCAGGGAACCGGAACTTGCCGGTATCTGGGGCGCTGTCTGCGGATCACTCTATACCCTGCTGGTAACCCTGTGTCTTTCTTTTCCCATTGGCGTTGCCACGGCTATCTACCTGGAGGAATTTGCCCCCACCAACCGCTGGACCGACGTGGTTGAGGTGAACATCAACAACCTGGCTGCGGTTCCCTCCATTGTTTTCGGGCTGCTGGGACTTGCTGTGTTCTTAAATTTTTTCGGCCTGCCGCGATCTGCCCCTTTGGTGGGCGGGCTGGTCTTGACCCTGATGACCCTGCCCACCATCATTATTGCCGGCCGGGCATCTTTAAAATCAGTTCCGCCATCTATCCGGGAGGCGGCCCTGGGGATAGGGGCATCCAAAACCCAGATGGTGGCCCACCATGTATTGCCCCTGGCCATGCCCGGAATGCTCACCGGCACCATTATCGGCATGGCCCAGGCCTTGGGAGAAACAGCCCCCTTGCTGATGATCGGCATGGTGGCCTTTATTGTGGACATCCCCGGCGGGTTCACCGACCCTGCCACTGTATTGCCGGTGCAGATATTTTTATGGGCAGACAGCCCGGAACGCGCTTTTTTAGAAAAAACATCCGCCGCCATCATGGTCCTTTTGCTCTTCCTTGTGATCATGAATGGGCTGGCAGTTGTGTTGAGAAAGAAATTTGAAAGAAGATGGTAGTTTGTTTATTTCTTTAAAATCATGAACATTGAGGAGTACAAAAATGAAAAAAGTATTAATTGCAGTTTTTGCCCTTACCCTTGGGGTGGTATTCGGACTGGGCACAGGTATCGGGTTTGCCAGTTCTTCACGGGATTATATCTCCATTGTGGGATCATCAACGGTGTATCCCTTTGCAACGGTTGTGGCTGAAAAATTCGGGAAAATCACCGCTTTTAAAACCCCTAAAATCGAATCCACAGGATCCGGTGGCGGACACAAATTGTTTGGTTCAGGCGTTGGTGTTCAATACCCGGATATCACCAATTCCTCCCGACGGATCAAAAAATCAGAACTTGAAAAAGCAATGGCAAATGGCGTAAAAGAAATTGTTGAAGTGAAAATCGGTTATGACGGCATTGTCATTGCCAATTCTAAGAAAGGCCCGTCTTTTCAATTGACACGGAAAGATCTTTTTCTGGCCCTTGCCAAGAATGTTCCCACAGGAGATGAAGCGGGTAAATTGACACCCAACCCCTATAAAACATGGAAAGAGGTGAATGCGTTGCTCCCGGATGTCAAGATCGAAGTGCTGGGTCCCCCGCCCACTTCCGGAACCAGGGATGCCTTTGTAGAACTTGCCATGGAAGGCGGTGCCGATGAAATTGACTGGATTAAAGCCCTCGCTAAAACAGATAAGAAAGCCTATCAGGCCCTTTGCCAGACCATCCGTGAAGACGGCGCCTATATTGAGGCAGGCGAGAATGACAACCTGATTGTCCAGAAACTTTCTGCCAACCCGGCAGCGCTTGGTATTTTCGGGTTTTCCTACCTTGACCAGAATACGGATAAGATCCAGGGATCTCTTGTGGACGGGGTTTCACCCACATTTGAAGCCATTGCCGACGGATCCTATCCTGTTTCCCGCCCCTTGTATTTTTATGTGAAAAAAGTCCATGTGCAAACCATTCCGGGTATGAAGGAATTTCTTGCCGAATTTACCAGTGAAAAAGCCTGGGGAGAAGAAGGGTATTTGACGGACAAGGGCCTGATTCCCATGCCAGAGGCGGAAAGAAAATTGTTCAAAGAAAATGTTGCAACTCTAAAACCGCTTTCTTTGGGCGACCTATAAGAAGTATCCCGGCCGGGCAGGAAAAATATCTGCCTGCTCCGGGTGCTCTTTGCCCTGTCACTATAGGTGAGAGAATACAAAAGAGATGAGAGAATACAAAATGCGATTGCTGAAAGTTTCAAAAATGCAAACGGTTATGGATAAGGGAGGCAATGGGGGACCCCCAATGCCCTTAAAGAAAATGAGAAAAGAACTGGTACCCAGAAAAGAACGCGCTACAATTGGACAGTTTGAGGTTGAAAACCCCCGAATGAGCTGCCGGAATGTGGATGTCTATTATAACCATGGTGAAAAAAAAGCCATTAACAATATCAATCTGGACATCGGTCGCAATGAGGTAATCGCCATGATCGGGCCTTCGGGTTGCGGAAAATCCACTTTTCTTCGGTGCCTGAACCGCATGAATGATACCATTGACGGTTGCAGGGTCACAGGAACGATCACCATTGACAATAAAAATATCTATGGCAAGGATGTGGATGTGGTTCCCCTTAGGGCCCAGGTGGGCATGGTGTTTCAAAAACCCAATCCCTTTCCCAAGTCCATCTATGACAATATCGCCTATGGCCCGAAGATTCACGGCCTTGTTCAGAATCGGGATGAGACCGATGGTCTGGTGGAACAGTCCCTGCGCCGGGCCGGATTGTGGAAAGAGGTGAAGGATCGCCTGGACCAGCCCGGCACCGGATTGTCCGGAGGCCAGCAGCAGCGATTGTGCATTGCCAGAACCATTGCCGTGAATCCGGAAGTGATCCTGATGGACGAGCCCTGTTCGGCCCTGGACCCCATCGCAACCGCCATTATTGAGGATCTGATAGATGAATTAAAGCAGGATTACGCGATTGCCATTGTCACCCATTCCATGCAGCAGGCATCCCGGGTATCCCAGCGTACGGCCTATTTTCATCTGGGAGATCTCATTGAAGTGGGGCCGACGGATCAGATTTTTCTCAATCCTTTGCACCAGCTGACGGAAGATTATATTACCGGCCGATTCGGATAAAACCTGGGATAAAAAGAATCAACAGTCCCTCCTGGAGGGCTTCATTCCGCAAAAAGGGCAAAGGATATGGAAGAATTTTATAGTCATGGGCCTTTTACCGTGGGATATACCTGTGCCGGGTAAGCAGCTAAATTTTGCATAAAATTTTCGCCGCCGTTTCAAGGGTTTCGTTCTTCTTGGCAAAACAGAATCGAAGCACCCGATGATCCTTTCCTTCATGGTAGAAAACAGAAGGGGGGATGGCGGTGACCCCGTGTTCAATGGTCATTCTTCTGGCAAAGACATGGTCTTTTTCTTGTGTTATTTTTGAATAATCCAGCATCAAAAAAAATGTTCCCTGGCAGGCCAGGGGCCTGAACCTGGACCCGGCCAAGAGGCTTAAGAAATGATCGCGTTTTTTTTGATAAAATTCGGAAAGGCCAAGATAGAGGTCTTCCTGGGCCATGATATCGGCAAGGGCAAGCTGGATGGGCGTGTTGACGGAAAAGGTCAGGTATTGATGAATTCGCTGGAATTCCATTGACAAGGATTTCGGAGCCAGGCAATAGCCGACTTTCCAACCGGTAGTGTGGTAGGTTTTCCCAAAGGAGCTGACCACAAAGGACCGCTCTTTGAGTTCCGGATACCGGGCCATGCTCAGGTGGGACACGCCGTCAAAAACAATATGCTCATACACCTCATCGCTCAGGATCATGATGGGCCTTCCTTCAACGATCTGTCCAAGGGCTTTTATGTCTTTATGGTCTAGAACTTTTCCTGTGGGGTTATGGGGAGAATTCAAAATGATCAGCCGGGTTTTATCCGTCAGGGCATCTCTTACTTCATTCCAGTCAATGTGGTAGTCCGGGTATTTCATTTCCAGAAACACGGGAATCCCCTTGTTCAGCAATATTGCCGGAACATAGGAATCATATGCCGGTTCGAAAACGATCACCTCATCCCCAGGGTTCACCACTGCCGTAATCGCGGCAAACAGCGCTTCCGTGGCCCCGGAAGTGATGGTTATTTCCGTTTGGGCATCATAGCGGGCGCCATGGAGCTTAAGAACTTTGTTTTGGATGCGTTCCCGGAGTGCCAAAATCCCCTGCATGGGTGCATATTGGTTAAACCCTTTGTCCATGTATCCTTTGACAAGGGCTGTCAGCTCCGGGGTTACATCAAAATCCGGAAATCCCTGGGACAGGTTCAGGGCAGCGTGCTCTTGTGCCAGTTGCGACATCTGGGTGAATATGTTTACGGAAAGGTTGGGAAGCTTTGAATCAATTTCCATGACCAGGATCCTTTTTTGAGTGTTTGTCACCGGGGTATAAAAACAACCCCTTCAGCTGGGGCAGTTATGCCATGCTGCTCCCGAAAGGCTATCACATTATCATTGCCGCCGGCAAGGGGCGTGTTTATCCCCAACACTATCTTTGACCTGTATTGACTATTTTGGGCAAGTCGCGTTATAGTTTATCAAAAAAATGTGACAATGGTTAAGGAGAAAGCCCATGCCAAGATTCAAATCCATAATTTCATCTGCCTTGCCCCTGGCTGTATGGTTTGTTTTTTTTTCCTGCGGGGGACAGGCTCCCTCTTTTGAGTGTACGGACACCCTTGGCTGTGTGCATGTCGAGCCTGGTGATCCTTTGAAAATAGGGGTTCTCCAGGCCCTGTCAGGGAAGGTGGCGTCCCTGGGTATGGAACAGATCCGGGGGTTTGAGCTTGCCATTGATCAAAAGAACGGGCAGGTATTGGGGCATTCGTTTCTTTTGCAGAAAGAGGATACCGGGTGTACCAGTGAAGGGGGCGCCAATGCCGTTTTGAAGATACTGGCAGATCCCCAGACCATTGCCATTTTTGGCACAACCTGTTCCGGAGCGGCCAGAACCGCATCCCATGCCATGTCCGAAGCAGGGCTGGTCATGATTTCCGGCAACAATAGCGCGCCTTTTCTGACATCCATTGGCGGGAAAGCAGCTCCTGAGTGGCATCCGGGGTATTTCAGAACAGCAAACAACGAGGAAAATGCCGGAAAGGCGGCTGCCATATTTGCATTTCAAAAGCTTGGGATTCGAAGGGTTGCCACGATTAATGACACAGATATTTATACCCGGGGACTCACGGACGGGTTTCGGCAGTCCTTTGAAAAACAGGGTGGAAAAATTGTTCTGGATACGTCGATCAACAAAGGAGAAACGGTGATGGGTCCTGTTTTGACAGCAGTGTACAATGCCGGGGCCCAATTGTTGTTTTTCCCCTTGTTTCAGCCCGAAGGCAATCTGATTCTCACGGCAGCAGGTGAGAATCCGGAATTGAGAAATATTGTTCTGATGAGTGATGGGGCATTGATTGAAGACTCTTTTATCCAGGATGTAAGGGAGAAGGGAAAGGGCATGTATTTTGTGGGGCCGGTCAGTCCCAAAAATCCGGCTGTGGACGCATTGTCCCGCAAGTATCTGGCAAAATACACTACCCTGCCGGCCAATTATTATTATCTGAACGCCTATGATGCGGCCATGCTATTGTTTGGGGCCATTGAAACAATAGCGGTGCAGGAAGCGGACGGCAGCCTTCATATCGGTCGCAATGCCCTGCGAAGGGCGCTTTATGCAACGCGTGACCATAAAGGGGTAACCGGAGATTTGACCTGTGATGAATTTGGAGACTGTTCCCAGGCAGCCTTTAATGTACTGCGGTTGGATGATCCCGATGCCGGTGTAAGGGCATTGCAGGAAAATGTTATATTCACCTATACCCCGGAGTAAGAAATTTATTTTTATGAACATATGGAATAAAATTTTCCGGTATTGGCAGGCGATGAGCATTTCATCCAAATTCGGTTTGGGTGGCAGTCTTTTCCTGGGTCTTATTGTGATGGTTGCGGCCACGGGCTATTGGTCCCTGCAAAGTGTAAGAAAGGCTGAAAGTGCCATTCTTATCAGTTCTGAAATACAGCGGTTGGTGCTGGACATGGATCGGGGCATGGAAAAATCCCGCCGTTTGTACAATGCCTTTTTCCTGCATTATCCCATGATCGGCTTTGAAGCCGCCCACCGGCAATATGTTCAACCCTCCATACGGCAGATTGCAAAGGTTATTGGGACCAGTCAATTGTTGAAACGTCAAATCAAATTGTCCAGTGTCGGCGGCGCCTTGCAGAAAAGTCATATAGATCTGAATTTATATCTGTCCTCGGCCAGGCGGTTTGCCCAAACCTCCATTGAATCCATTGAACTTGAGACAGAGTTGTCTGCACCCAAAAGAGGTTTATATGCCCAGCTTATGCGCCATCTGCAAGCGTTGGAAACAGAACTTTCCGGGCAGGGTCATTTTTTGAATTTGTATCATGAAATGAAATCTTATATCCAGGAATACAGGATCATTCATAGGCGGTTTTTAATGCAGTCTGCCTTTAATGTATCCTTCACACTTTACCGGCAAATAGAAACAGCGCCAATCCTTGGTGTGCAGGACCGAGAAAAAATTACCGGGCTTCTGGATCAGATTATCGATATTTCGGAAAAAATTTTGGAAACAGATGGGCAAATAACATCAATTTTCAATGATATTTCCCTTCAGGAGAAAACCGAGGCTCCCATATCCGGATCACTGGTCCAACTGGCAGCCGAAGAGATGCAACAGGCTCGGCGCAAAATCGCCTATACACACAAAGTGACGGTTATCCTCATTGCGGGGATTGCCCTGTTTGGCGTCCTGGCTGCCCTGGGTATCTGGAAACTATTGAATGACAATATCACAAAAAAAATAATCCGCCTGACAAAAACAGCCAAAGAATTCAGAAAGGGAAACCTGGGTGTTTGTTTTGAAGAAGAGGGCAAGGATGAGATCGGACAGCTTGCCGTAACCTTTAATATAATGGCTGCCCGTATCCAGGCCTTTGTCGATGGCCTGGAATCCAAAGTGGAAATTAGAACAAATGAGTTGAAGTCCGCCAATAATAAGCTTTTACGGGAGGTTGAAGACCGGATAAAAGCACAGGCAAATCTGGAAGAAACCCAGGCAATACTCCAGGCAGCCCTTGATAACAGCCAGGCGGGAATTCTGATAGCAGAAGCAAGAACCGGTAAGGTGCAGTATATAAATGAGGTGGGTCTTTTTCTCATGGGCGAATCAAAACAAACCATAGGCGATTCCTTTAATATTTTCACCTATGTTCGGAAATTTCAAGGATATGACCTTGATGGAAATCTTCTTGAGCCAGGAGGATATCCCGTTACCCGCGCCATAAGGGAAGGCAAGCCTGTCAGCATGGAGTATTGGGTCAAACAATCCGGCAGGGAGGATCGGTTTATGTGGGCAAATGCCGCCCCCATTATAAATACCAAAGGTGAGGTCCTTGCTGGTATTTCCATTTTCCTTGATATCACAAAAAGGAAAATGGCGGAAAAGGAGAAGGAGACCCTGGAGTCCCAGCTTCGTCAGGTTTACAAGATGGAGGCAATCGGTATCCTTGCCGGAGGAATTGCCCATGATTTCAACAACCTGCTTGCTGTCATTATCGGGTATGCCGATTTGGCAAAACAGGACATTCCTGGGGAGCATCCGGCAAAACTTCAAATTGAGGAGATTCTGAAGGCCGGAAATCGTGCCCGGGACCTGGTGAAGCAGATTCTTGCTTTCAGTCGGAAATCCCAGGTGGGCCGTTTTCCGGTTCAGATTCATTCGATTGTGACAGAAGCGCTTCACCTGCTCCGGGCATCCATCCCCGCCACAATTGAGATCCGCCAGGAGATTGATACGGAATGCGGATCTGTACTGGCTGACCAGACCCAGATTCATCAGGTGGTTTTAAACCTGTGCACCAATGCAGCCCAGGTCATGGAAAAAGAGGGGGGTATCCTTGATGTTTCCTTAACCCGCGTTGAGATTGATCCGGCCCGGATGATTGGTTTTCCGGGTCTGGGACCCGGGCCCCATGTGAAATTGACAGTTAAAGACACGGGAAAGGGTATCGATAAGCAGATCCTTAATAAGATATTTGATCCCTACTTTACCACAAAAGAGATCGGCAAAGGGTCTGGAATGGGGCTGGCCATGGTGCATGGTATCGTAAAAAGCCACAAGGGGTTGATCCAGGTCGATACCATATCGGGTATGGGATCTGTTTTTCATGTGTATCTGCCGGTCATTGAGGAAGAGATTTTGATCCAGGATAAAATCATCACCCCCCTTTTGACAGGAACAGAACATATTTTGGTGGTGGATGATGAAGCACCCATTGCCGAGATGACCAAAAGGCGCCTTGAAAGACTGGGGTATCAGGTGACGAGTCTCACAAGCAGCATGGACGCTTTGGCATTGTTCCGTAAGTATCCGGGGCGCTTTGACCTTGTTCTCACCGATCAGACCATGCCGCATTTGACTGGGGAAAAGATGGCACAGGAGATGATTCGCATCCAAAAAGATATCCCGATAATTCTTTCCACCGGATATAGCTCAAGCATAGATCAGGAGAAAATAGAACGGCTGGGGATCAGGGCATTTCTTATGAAACCCACGGAGATCAGGGAATTGTCAGACTGTGTTCGCCAGGTTCTTGCCGGGCAAAAACAGAGCAAAATCGACTAAAATTATAAAATAGCAATGGGGGAAAGCGTGCATGTCTTTAAAAGATGACAATACCATCAAACAAATTGTTTCAGAGGTCCACAGCAGCCAGCGGGAGCGGGAAAAAACCTATCGGGAGCGAGCCCTCAAGCTTTTTCCCTGGATCTGCGGCCATTGTGCACGGGAGTTTGACGGCAAACGTCTGCGGGAGTTAACCGTTCATCATAAGGACCACAACCACGACAACAATCCTCCGGACGGCAGCAATTGGGAGTTGTTGTGCATTTACTGCCACGACAATGAACACTCCCGTGACCAGGTGGCCGACGCCTATGCCCAAGGACCGTCCGACAGGTCATCGGACGACGATTTTAAGGCCAATCCCTTTGCAGGCCTGGGGGATTTATTAAAGGGCAAACTGCCCGAATAAAAAATATGGGAAAGACAAAACTTCATAAATATGAGCGGGTCCAGCATCTGCCCAACGTGACGTTCTCCCCATTGGGTGAATCTGAATCCCTGGGGTCATATCCCTGGCATGGGGTGCGCTACAAGGGAATGGAACGGGTTCTTGAACTGGGCTGCGGCAAGGGGGAGCATACCCTTGCATTTGCCGCTGCCGATCCTTTTAGGCTTTGTGTGGGAATAGACAGCAAGAGCCATCGCATCTGTGTGGGAGCTGAGAAGGCGATGGCCCTGGGCCTTGAAAATGTTCATTTTTTTCGTGTGCACATTGAGCGTATCAGGGAATTTTTTGCACCCCGCTCCATACAAGAGATCTGGCTTACCTTTCCCGATCCCCACTTAAAAAAACGGACCATCAAGAATCGGTTGTCTGCTGCCCCATTTTTAGACACCTATGCCCACTTGCTCATTCCCGGAGGCAGGGTGCATCTTAAGACCGACAGTGAAGTGCTCTATGCCTATACCCGGGAGTCTGTCGAGACATGGGGCGGGCGTGTGGTGGCAGCCGTAAATGATATCCATGGTGCGGACACACCTGGGGCCGATGACAGCGGTTTTGGTGCCCGTGACATTGTTTCTTCCTTCGAGGCTTCGGCACGATCTAAGGGTGCAACCATCAAGTATTTGGCATTTACACTAGGGTGCGACAGGGAAGGCGACTGATTTGGACATTCCCATGTGATTGTGTTATACAGACGGATGCAGATAAACAATAAAATTTAGAGAACAATCGGGATATTATATGTCATTTGATGAACTTGGCCTTCGGGCCGAACTGCTTAACGCTGTAAAATCCAGGGGCTACACTGCCCCTACCCCCATTCAGACCCGGGTAATTCCGGCAATCCTTGCCGGACAGGATATCTTTGCCCGGGCCCAGACGGGAACCGGAAAAACAGATGCATTTGCACTGCCCCTGGTTGAGATTCTGAGCCGGGAGAATGGTAATAGACGCCACCCCCGGGCCCTTGTCCTGGCTCCCACCCGGGAACTTGCACTTCAGGTGGGAGAAAGCATTAAAGCCTATGGACGGTGGGTTTCCATCCGGTGCACCGTGGTGTATGGCGGGGTGAATATCGCCCCCCAGATCGATCGGCTCAAGCGGGGGGCTGATATCCTTGTGGCCACACCGGGAAGGCTTCTGGACCTTGCCGGTCACAGGGATTTGGATCTTTCCCTGATAGAGTTTCTGGTCTTTGACGAGGCAGACAGAATGCTGGACCTGGGATTCAGCAAGGAGATCTCCGAGGTTCTGGAACTGGTTCCTGTGGAACGAAGAACCATGCTGTTTTCCGCCACCTACACCCAACAGATCCGGGATCTTGCCAAACTCATGCTCAAGAACCCGGAATTTATCGAGGTGACACCCAGCAATACGGCGGCGGAACCCATTGTCCAGAAGGTTCATCTGGTGGATCGACCCCATAAACGGGCGCTGCTTACCCACCTCATCGCCCGGGGGGGCTGGACCCAGACCCTGGTCTTTGTCCGCACAAAATTTGGGGCAAACAAACTTGCGGAGAAACTGTCTGAAAGTGGAATCCCTACCGCAGCCCTCCATGGCAACAAGAGCCAGTCGTTCAGAACCCGCACCCTCAAAGAGTTTAAGAATGGTGAGATCCGCACCCTTGTGGCAACGGATGTGGCCGCAAGGGGACTTGATATCAGTAATCTTCCCTATGTGGTGAATTACGATATGCCACAAGTGCCGGAAGATTATATCCACCGCATCGGACGGACCGGCCGCGCAGGCATCAGCGGCATTGCCGTCTCCCTTGTCAGCCCCGAAGAAAGGGTGTATTTGAAGGCCATTGAAAATCTGCTGAACCAAAAAATTTCAAGGGAGGAAGTCAGCGGCTTTACCATGGGGGGGCAGGTTCCGGACTATGTTTTATTGCGCCCGGATAATCCTTCCAGTGAACGGAAGGCAGACAAGGCCATCAAAGAGATTGTGGACCAAAGAAAAATCGCCAGACAGCGTGCCAAAGAGCCTGTTGTCAAGGCGTCCAAAGCCAGGACACCCAAAACCAAGTCCCGATCCACCGGGAAAAATGAAACAGCCGGAAAAAAGCCGTCCCGATCCGGATCCGGCTCCCAGCCGGGCGCCAAACGGGGCAAACCCAGGGGCGGGAAAAGACAGGGCAGATGATAGTCCGAACAGATACAATGGCCGAGATTGAGCCGATTTTCTCCTTGTATCTGGATATAATGTGCCGGTTCTATAAAATTGTTGACCTTTATTCCTGGCGTGAAAAAGCACTGGAAAATTTACGCAAATATGCCCGACAGGAGGATCGGCTGATATATGTTTTAAAGGAATCGAATGCTGTTACCGGCTTTGCGCTGGTCAATCAACACTTGCGATTCAACCGTGACGGTCTGGCCATTGCAGAGTTTTACATCCACAAGGACCATGGGCGAAAAGGGTTCGGCAGACAATTGGCTGAAACCGTATTTTCCCTTTCTCCCGGAAATTGGGAAGTTGCCGTCACGGTTAAGAATAAGGATGCCATGGCCTTTTGGAAACAGGTGGTGTCGTCTTACACATCTGGTGATTTTGTTGAAAAAAAGAAGGCTTCCTCCGATGCACATGGCTATTTGTTCAACAATAAATAGGTGCGACCCTGCCCCTTTATACTGAATCGTCCGGGTGCTGTGAGAGCACTTTAATTATTTTTTTTTTCATGCTAAACTGCAAACAAAAATAGTAAGGTGCGAGTGCCTTTTTGTGCGTAAATTTTTAGTTTGGATAAGGAAACGAGTATGACCAATAATGATATTCTGCGCCGGATACGCTATGCTTTTGATTTTAGCGACTCAAAAATGATGGCGTTGTTTGCACTGGCAGATCACACAATAACCCGGAGCCAGATCAGCGACTGGTTAAAAAAAGAAGAGGATCCTGCATACCAGGAATGCAGTGATAGTGATCTTGCACTCTTTCTAAACGGGTTGATCAATGACAAACGGGGCAAAAAAGAAGGGCCAGAGCCAGCACCGGAAAAGGTATTGACAAATAATATCATTTTCAGAAAACTGCGAATCGCATTGGATCTGAAAGCCGATGACATAATTGAGATCCTTGGACTGACAGAGGTTAAGATCAGCAAGCACGAGTTAAGTGCATTTTTCAGGAAGCCCGAGAACAGACATTATAGAGAGTGTAAAGATCAGGTTCTGCGTAATTTTCTAAAGGGTGTGCAGCTTAAATATCGCCCGCAAATTTAGACTATTTTTAAATGGAGCATGAAATGAAAATTTATTGGACAAGTGTTGAGTTTGATATTGTAGATCCTTCGATTTATGAAAATTGTGTGGGCGGATTTGTCTATCTTTTTCTAAAAGCCAGGGATGTGCGTGAGGCCATTCCCAAAATCGAGGCTGCCATTGAAGAAGAAGGCCTGAAGATTATTCAGATTGAATTTGTGGCCCAGTATGACGAAATTCCCTGGGATTCAGAAGAAGAACAACTTCAATATGATGGGTTGGCAAAACAGGCTGAAACCGGTGAAGCGGTTGTCTGGGATGAAATCTTTGCCTATGAATCCAGGGACGAATAAAGGGGGGTGCGCGCTAGCCCCGCAAAAAATTTTCGCAATTGTCTTTTGGGGGATCATATATGAAAAAAATAGTGATGACCGGCGGATCAGGCTTTGTGGGAAAATATCTTGCAAACCGGTTTCTTTTGGAAAATTTCGAGGTGACCGGTCTGGGCACCTCCTTGCGCCATCCCTTTGAACAACAACCAGGACCACAATTTGAAAACTTTAAATGGATCAGTGCCGATACCTCCCGGAAAGGCGCGTGGCAGGACCATGTTTCAACTGCCGATGTGGTGATCAATCTGGCCGGCAGGAATATCTTTAAACCATGGACAAAAAAATACAAGCAGGCCATCTATGACTCCAGAATTTTGACAACCAAAAATCTGGTGGATGCCATGGAAAAGGGAAAACCTGCCAAGCTGTTGAATGCGTCAGCCGCGGGGTATTATGGTGATTGTGGTGAGACACTTTTGTCTGAGACAGCCCCGGTCGGGTCTGATTTTTTGTCCATGGTGTGCAGGGACTGGGAAGACCAGGCCCTTGAAGCTGTGAACAAAGAGGTCCGGGTCTGCCTTTTGCGGTTTGGTGTGGTGCTGGGCACCCAAGGGGCGTTGTCTGTCATGACCCCGGCCTTTAAATGGTTTGTTGGAGGCCCCTTAGGCTCTGGCCGCCAATGGTTTCCCTGGATCCATGTCCATGACCTGTACCGGGCCGTAACATTTTTAATGGAGGATGGGGATCTTGAAGGAATTTTTAATTTCACAGCCCCCGGGCTTGCGCGTCAGAAAACCTTTGCAACAGCACTGGGACAAGCCCTGAACCGACCGGCCATCCTGCCGGCCCCGGCTTTCATGGTAAAGCTTGTGATGGGGGATCTGGGATCTTCCCTGCTCCAGAGCCAGAAAGCGATTCCCCAAAGGCTGACCCAACTGGGGTTTGAATTCCAATTTAAGGATCTGGGGTCAGCCCTGGCTGATATTTTTGTAAAACAATGAAAATCTCTTGTCAGGGGTCTTTAACTTTTTTAAAATCTGGTATACAATTTGCTACTTTAATCGTTTTTATTTTGAAAGAGACATATACATAACCGCCAACCAGGAGGAAATTAATCATGAAATTCGGATCAGTTGATGAAATACTAGGCTTCGCCATTGACAGAGAAAAAGAAGCTGTTGCATTCTATCTGTCCCTTGCAAATCAGGCAACCCGTGCTTCCCTTAAGGAAACATTTGTGAATTTTTCAAAGGAAGAAGAAAAGCATGTGAGCCTTCTGTCTGATATCTCCGGGAACAAAGAAAAAATTAATGCCTATAAATTCAAGAAAATTACAGATCTTAAGATCAGTGATTATATGGTGGAAAAAGAATATGAAGAAGGCATGCCAATGCCTGAAATTTTAAAACTTGCCATGAAAAGAGAAGAAGTTGCTGTTAAGCTTTATACGGATCTTGCCGGGCAGACAGATAATGAAGATGCCAAAAAGGTATTTTTGATCCTTGTACAGGAAGAAGCCAAACACAAATTGGGACTTGAAAGCATGTATGACGATTACCTGGCTGACCAGGATAATTAATCAGGACAATTAATCAGAATAATTAACCGGGATAATTGACCAGAAAAATCAGGGGGCCAATTAACCGGTATTTTAAGACAATTGGCCTTTGGATCATTGATCCTTCTATGCCGGGGAATTGAGTGTCCTGTCAATTCCCTTGGCTCTTTTAAGGGAGGGCCCTGGGCCCGACTTGCCGGGATTGGGATGCGCCAATCCGTATTTAAAAAAGGGAAAACAATGGATCTTAAATTCCTTTTCAGGCCGTCTTCCATGGCGGTGATCGGTGTTTCTACAACCCATAACAGCCATCCGGCCAATGTGATCTATACAAAAAACCATCTCAGGTATCCGGTCAAAACCTATGCCGTGAATCCCAAAGGGGGACTGCTCAACCGGGAACCTTTGTATCGGCAGGTAGAAGATATTGAAGGGGATGTGGACATGGCGGTTATTGCCGTTCGGGCCCAGTTTGTTCCCGGGGTGGTTGAACAATGCATCAAAAAAGGGGTGAAAGGTGCCGTGATTATTTCCGGAGGCTTCTCCGAGTCCGGAAACCATGAACTTCAAAAAAAGGTGACCGATATTGCCGAAGAGGCAGACTTTCCCTTTGTGGGGCCCAATTGTCTGGGGATTTATGCTCCGGATGTGGTGGATACCTTTTTTCTCCCGGGCGAACGGATAGTCCGTCCCAAAAAGGGGAACATCGGGTTTGTTTCCCAGAGCGGGGGCGTCCTGGTGGACCAGATGGTAAAGTTTGCAGGCCAGGGCATCGGCATCTCGTTGGGGGTGAGTATCGGCAACAAGGCCGTTCTCCGCGAAATTGACATGATTGACTGGTTTGAAAACGACCTTGAAACCCGGGTGATTGCCTTTTACGTTGAAGGGTTTGCGCGCCGGGAGGGCCGGGAATTTATTCGCCGGGCAGAACGCTGTACCAAGCCCATTGTGGTGTTAAAGGCAGGCAAGAGCCCAAAGGGAATGGCAGCCGTGTCCAGCCATACAGCCTCCCTGGCAGGTGATTATCGTGTCTTTTCCGAGGTCATGAAACAATTTTGTGTGGCAGAAGCCTACAATGAATATGAACTGACCACCTTTTGCGAGGCCTTAAGCTGTTATTCCAAGGGAATCCGGGGGAATGTGGGAATCGTCTCCCTGAGCGGCGGACATGGGGTGCTGGCCGCAGATGCCTGTAGCGCACACGGGATAAACCTACCCCAAATCACTGCCCAAACCATTGGGAAAATACGGGAAAACCTCTCCATGGAGATCCGCCAGATTGCCTCCCTGACCAATCCCATGGATTTGACCGGTTCCTGCGTGGACGGCGATATCGAGATTTCGGTACGGCACCTGGCCCGGGATGAAAATATTGATTGTATCCTGACCCTTCTGCTGCCCTATTCCCCGGGTATTTCCGCTGATATTGGCGCCAAGCTTTCCCAGGTGGCCCGGAATGAAGGCAAGCCCCTGATTGCCTACGTCCCCCACGAGGACAAGTACAAGATTATCATTGAAGGGTTTGAATTGAACAATATTCCCGTGGCATCTTCAGTGGAAGGCGCCGTGTTGATGGCAAAGGCCTTAAAGAGGTGCAGACCATGTTAAGCGAATCAGACAGACGTATTATTGAAGCATCCAAAATTCGTGGCTGGGTATTGGAACCCCAGGCCAAACACATCATGGCCGGCCAGGGCTTTGATATCCCCAACTTTGTTTTGACCGATTCCATTGAGATTGCCGGCAAGTTTTTGAGAAACGCCCCAGGTCCTGTGGTGGCCAAGGCCGTGTCCGAGAAAATTCTTCACAAAACGGAATTTGCAGCCGTGGTCACGGGCATATCAGATGAAAAAAGCCTTGAACGGGAAATGATCCGGCTTAAAGCCCTGGAGGGGTGTGAGCAAGTTCTGGTAGAAGAAATGGTCAAGGGCCTTGAAATCATCATTGGTGCCAAAAATGATTTCCAGTTCGGGCCAGTGGTTGTTCTGGGCCTGGGCGGGACCTCGGTTGAAATTTATAAGGATACAGCCATTCGCATGGCCCCGGTAAAATCGGCAGACGTGGTGTCCATGGTCGATTCCCTTAAGGCCAAACGATTGTTCAGGGGGTATCGCAGGGCGCCTGGAGTGAACATGGCGGTTCTGGGCCATTTGGTGGCAAAATTTTCGTCCTTGATAATGGATCTGGAGGAAAACTTCCAGTCCATTGACCTGAATCCGGTCATCTGCACACAAGACCGGTGTGTCATTGCCGATGCCCGGATCATGCTCGTGAAAGGGTCATGATTTTATGACAAAACCCAACAAACAAATAAAACTGATTTCCTGGAATGTAAACGGTCTGCGGGCTGTGATGAAAAAAGATTTTTTCGGAGCCCTTCAGGCCATGGACCCGGATATTCTGATGCTCCAGGAAACCAAACTTCAAGCGGACCAGCGCACCGAGGAAATGACGGATTTGCCTTGCTTTGAATCTTTCTGGAATTATTCGACAATCAAAAAAGGGTATAGCGGGGTGGTCGCCTATTCAAAATGCACCCCGGCAAAGGTCACAACCGATTTTGGAATTCCCAGGTTTGACGGGGAGGGCCGGGTGATCCAGATGGAGTTTGAGGCCTTTACCCTGTTCAATATTTATTTTCCCAACGGCCAGATGAGTGAAGACAGACTTGCCTATAAACTTGAGTTTTACGACTGGTTTCTGGACCATGCACAGAAGCTGCGGGATGAGGGAAAAAGTTTGATCATCACAGGGGATTTTAACACAGCCCACAATGAGATTGACCTGAAAAATCCCGGTCCAAATTCAAAGCGGTCTGGATTTCTTCCCATTGAGCGGGAGGTGCTGGATCGAATGGTCAAAATGGGATATGTGGACACCTTCCGGCATTTTCATCCGGACACCGTCAAATACTCCTGGTGGTCATACAGGTTTAGTGCCAGAAAGAACAATGCCGGGTGGCGGATTGATTATTTTTTTGTGACCCAGGATCTCATCGATAAAGGCTTAGTCAAAGCGGCCTTTATCGATAATGATATCCTGGGGTCCGATCATTGCCCGGTGGGGCTTATTGTTGAAATATAGGGTGAAATATAGGGTGAAATATAGGGTGAAATCTGCAGGCCTATCCCATACAGGCGCAGATTTCTTCGGCAAACTCCGAGCATTTTAATTCAATTGCCAAGGGGATCTGACGTGCCAGGTCATAGGTCACCCGTTTGTTCAGAATCGCCTGCCCAATGGCCGATCGGACAAGTTCTGCCGCTTCCTGCCATCCCATGTGGTCCAGCATCATGGCCCCGGACAGAATCACGGATCCCGGATTTACCTTGTCCATGCCGGCATATTTGGGAGCGGTTCCGTGGGTGGCCTCAAACACGGCGCACTCCGATCCCACATTGGCACCCGGAGCCAGTCCCAGACCGCCGACCATTGCTGCCAGAAGATCCGAGATATAGTCTCCGTTCAGATTGGGGCAGGCAATGACATCATACTCTGAAGGCCGCATCAATACCTGCTGGAACATGTTGTCGGCAATCCTGTCCTTTAGCAGGATTTTCCCTTGGGGAACCTTGCCGTCATATTTATCCCATAACGCCTGTTCTGATACAATTTTATGGGGAAATTCAGTTCCAACTTCCAGGCCCCATTTGAGAAAGGCCCCTTCCGTGAATTTCATGATGTTCCCCTTGTGCATGAGGGTAACATTTTGCCTGTTGTGGTCAATGGCATATTGAATGGCTTTTCTTACCAGCCGTTTGGTATTGTCCCTGCTAATGGGTTTGATACCAATGCCGGTGAAGTTTTCATCCAGATTCTGGCCTGACTTTTCCCGGATAAAGGCAATGGCCTGCTTTGCTTCTTCTGTCCCGGCTTCCCATTCAATTCCCTTGTAGAGATCTTCGGTATTCTCCCTGAAAATGATCATATTAATGGCTTCCGGCCCGTTGCAGGGGGAGGGAACCCCTTGGATATACTTCACCGGCCGGATGCAGGCAAACAGATCAAGCTCCTGGCGAATGGCCACATTCAGGCTTCGCATGCCCTTGCCCACCGGGGTGGTCAAGGGCCCCTTAATTGCCACCCTGTGGGTTTTTATTGTTTCAAGGGTCTCTTTTGGAAGCCATTCTCCGGTTTGTTCAAAGGCAGCTTCCCCTGCCAGAACTTCCAGAAAGCGGATTTTCTTTTTTCCACCATAGGTTTTTTCAACTGCTGCATCCAGAACCCTTTGGGCAGCTTTCCATATGTCCGGCCCGGTTCCGTCCCCGGGAATATAGGGAATCTGAGGGGTGTCTGGTACATTTAAAGAACCGTCGTTATTGAGGGTAATGATATTTTTCATGGGAGTCTCCGGGTTTAATCCATTAGTCTTTGAAAACCAGTTTACCGCCAATATGACCGGCAATACCGGCTGCGGCGAGCATGACAATATTTACCAGAATGAAAATCCAGGCGGAAGAGGATGACAGCACCTGGGGATCAATCAGGTACCAGGATACGGATATCAGACAGGCTGTGGCCGTCAGGGAGGCTGCCACAATTTTTATTTTAAAAAGGGTGGTAGCGGCCTGATTGTATTTTTTTTTCCATTCAATGACCCCGGAAAACAGAACAAGGGGCAGGGCCAGGATCACAAAGATCAGGTTGATAAATCCGGCCTTGACAAAAAGATCCATGTCAAAGAGCCAGGCCAGAATAAACAGAACCACTGCAGCCGGCAGGATGCCGTTGGGGATATGGACAGACACCGGGTGGGCATGGTGTTTGACCATGAGCCCAAGGATGCGTTCATAAAAGCTGGCCGGTGCTTTGACGGGCAAGGGTCCCGGCTTTTTTGGGGGGGATGGTGTCAACGGTTTTGAGGCCGGCCTGGATATGGGGTCGTCTGCTGCCGGGCCGGCAAGTTTTGCCGAAGCCCCGGCACCTTCCTGTGCGCCGGGTGAGTCTTCGAGGAGCACAAATTTTTCACTGCCCACCCCGCACACCGGGCATTTGTCCGGGGGTGTTTCTCCCGTATGAATATATTTACAAACACTGCACTGCCATTTTTTCATTATGTCTATCCTTGGTGTTTAAGTTAACGATTTACAATTAGCGCTTATCAATTTCAGTATATACACACTCGTCGGGTCCGCAATAGTCCCCCACATAGGCTGCTCCGGGTCTGTAAAGGGAGGGTTCGGGTGCTGCCATGGCAAATTGTTCTTCAATGACATGGGCGGTCCATCCGCTGACACGGGACATGGCAAACAAGGGAGAGAACAGGTCCGTTGTAATGCCCATGGAATAGAACAGGGAGGCTGAGTAAAAATCGACATTGCAAAATATTTCCCGTTGCTTTCGTTCCATGAAGGCTTTTTTACCCCGTATTTCCAATTCTTTTGATAGCTCATACCAGAGGGTATCTCCGGCCAGTTCCCCCATGCGTTTGCTCATGGGTGCCAGAATAATGGCCCGGGGGTCATCGGTCTGGTAAACGGCATGGCCAAGCCCCATTATCAGTCCTCCCTTGTCCAGTATATCCTTGATATAGCCGTCGATTTTATCAATGGACCCAATCTCTTTTAACATTTCCATAACCCTTACATTGGCACCGCCGTGAAGGGCTCCGGAAAGGGATCCGATGGCAGCGGATATGGATGCGTAGATATGGGCTTTTGTGGATGCCACCTGGCGGGCTGTAAAGGTGGAGGCATTAAACGAGTGCTCGGCATGGAGGACCAGGCAGGTGTCAAAAAAATGGGCGGTCTCCTTGTCCGGTTTTTTTCCGTTGAGCATATACAGAAAATTGGCGGCATGGTTCAGGCTGTTGTCCGGTGGGATGGGGTCTTTATTGTTTCGGATGCGGTCCCAGGCTGCGGTAAGGGTGGCCATTCCGGCGATGAGGTTTTCTGCGCTGAAAAGGGTGTTTTCCATGCCCTCTTTTCCTGCGTTGGCATCGGTCTGCATCAGCAGGGGAGTGGCCATCTGGAGGACATCCATGGGATTTGTGTCCTGTGGCAGAGAGCGTAAAAAGGCAAACAGATTCTCCGGAACCCGGCGTTTGTTTTTCAGACTCTGGTCAAAATCTGCCAGTTCTTTTTTTTGGGGCAGGCGTTCATAGAGAAGCAAAAAGCAAATCTCTTCAAAACTTGCCTTTTCTGCCAGACCTTCAATGGAATAGCCCCGGTAGATGAGTTTGCCTTGTTTGCCCAGGACATCACAGATTTTGGAACTTGCGACCTGAATCCCCCGAAGGCCTGTATTTAAGACAGGTGTACATTCATTCATGAGCATCTCCTTTTTAACTAAAATATTTTTTCAGGGGGTCTTCTTTCCGGGACATATTGGGCTTCAATTTCATTGTTGTTCAGTGCACTTGAGACATACAGTCCGCAATAGCAGGTGCCGAACTCTTCCAGATCCGGGGCCCTGTATTCACAGGGGCAGAAGATATCTCTGTCTTTTTCCTTGTCCCCGCAGGCCAGACGGCAGGGACAGGCCATATATCCGTATCGGTCCTTGTTTTTCAAAAGGGCATCCAGCAGTTCAAATACCAGATCCCTGTCCTTGTTAAAATAGATGCCCCGGGCTTCCTGGGATTTTTTCAATGCTGTATAGAGTTGTTCAACTTTCATTTTTTATTCCCAATGCCTCCTTGATTTCTTTTTCTTTGTAGCCGACAATTACGGTCTTGTTGATCTTGATGGTGGGAAAAGAACATCGTGGGTTTAAGCTCTTTATATCTGCCAGAATGGCTTTGCGTTCCTCTCCTTCCAGGTCATCCACTTGTACATAGTCATATTCCACATCACAGTCGGTTAAAAGCTTTTTAGTTGATTTGCAGTGGCTGCAGGTGCTTAATGCATATAATATGGGTTTTTCTGCCGTCATTATGATCTCCTTGAAATTTAAGGTCTGTTCATGAATAATGAGGTGAACATTTGGAATCGAGAAAATTTATTTTTTATGATTTCCCCATGGTTTTATTTGATTCCAATAATAGTTTGCATATTTTGTGTTGTTTTGGCAAGGTTAAAGTCATCCTCATGGTGCGCATTTCGATTTAATAAGCAACCAAGATGGTCTGATGTGCAAAAGGATGCGTTCATTTGAATTGAAATTTAAAGGAGACCCTCAATGAGCCTTTGGTATTGTTCTGTCTGTCATTCCGAATATACAACCCAGGAGAAACCCGCTGTCTGTGGTACCTGTCAATCCGATGACCGGATGATCATGGAATCCGCGTCAATACCAAAGACCCCGGAAGATGTCCGGGATGCTGCAAGGAAAAAAATGAAGGGCATTTGTGCGGCCTATCCCTCCTGTGACGGAAATTTTGATAAAATCTGCCAGAAAGAAGCCTATGGAAAGCCTATCGGGCTTGGGGGTGCAGGGTCCGGACAGTCTTTCCGGGCCAATGGGGCAGCCCTTGCGGCCATCCGGCTGAATATGTCCGTTGTCGGGGAGCATTTTGAACCAGACACCCGGTGTTCCTTTTTGGGGATGGATCTTGCGTTTCCGGTGCTGGCATCTTCCACGGCAGGAGCAGAGAAATACAATGACGCCATTGATGAGACCAGCTTTTGCAAGTCTGTTCTCCTCGGATCAAAAGAGGCGGGGACCATCGGCCTGAGGGGGGATACCTGGTTTTACACGCCGGAGAACAATCCCAGCCTTAGGGCCATGAAAGCCTGCGGCGGATACGGCATTCCCATATTCAAGCCCAGGTCCCAGGAGGTGCTTAAACGCCTGATAGAAACGGCCCAATCTTATGGTTGCAGGGCGGTAGGGGTGGATCTGGATGGTGCCGGCTCCACCATCATGGCCCGGCATGGCCAGCCTGTGTTTAAAAAAAGTGTAAAGGATATTGAAGAATTGGTGCGTTTTTCCTCCTTGCCCTTCATTGCCAAGGGAATAATGCGGCCGGACGAGGCCCAAAAATGTGTGGACGCAGGTGTCAGTGTCATCGCTGTTTCAAACCACGGTGGCCGGGTGCTGGATTCCACGCCGGGAACCGCCGAGGTGCTGCCCCTGATCAGAAAACAGGTGGGTGAATCAATCACCATAACGGTGGACGGCGGGGTGAGAACCGGGTATGATGTATTGAAAATGCTGGCCCTAGGGGCCGATGCCGTACTTCTGGGTCGGGATATCATCCGGGCGGCAGTGGGAGGCGGCACCCTGGGCGTCCGGCTCCATTTGGAGCACATTCACAAAACATTGAAAAAGGCCATGTTCATGACCGGAACAAAGAAAATTGATATGGCGGATTCAAGTATTATTTTTTAAAGAACTGATTTTTTGGATCGGCTCAGCATAGATATTTAAGGAGGAAACATGGGAAACGTATTAATTGTTTTTGCAACAAGGTCGGACGAAACAACTTCAATTGCCAATCTTATTGGTGAAGGCGTTCGGATGGCGGGACATCAGGCAGATGTTAAGCGAATAAACGAGGTGAAAAACGAAGAAGATTTAAAGGGATATGACGGGTATGTGTTTGGATCGCCCACCTACCATGGAGAAATGATTACCTCCATGAAACAGCTGCTGTTTATTGCCGAAAGAGCAGAGTTGAAAGGAAAACCCGGCGGGGCATTTGGTGCCTTTGGCTGGAGCGGCGAAGCGCCTGGAAGAATTTTTGATACCATGGCCAATATCTATGGAATGAACATGGTAACGGCCGGTCCCCTGCTGCTGAAAGCCAGCTGGGTGGAGGGCGGAATGAAGGCTTGCCAGGAGTATGGGAAACAGATTGCAGCCATGATATAAGGGGAAAAACCTATGCCAGAGTCTATCATTTTGGCCTGTGCGTCATGCCGGGCAAAAAACAGGGTGCCAATTGCCAGGATCAGCCAGGGTCCCAAATGCGGGAAATGCGGGTCCGCCTTGCCGGTGGACGATTTGGGAAAGGTGGTTGCGGTCAATGACGCCACCTTTGAACAGGAGGTGATGGGATCGTATCTGCCGGTGCTGGTGGATTGCTGGGCGCCCTGGTGCGGCCCCTGCAGGAGTATTGCCCCGCTCATGGAAGACCTGGCCAAAAAATATCAGAATCGGGTGAAGATTGCAAAAGTGAATCTGGACGAAAATACGGGGATAGGCTCCAGGTTTTCCATTTCCAGCGTTCCCACCTTGCTGCTGGTAAAAAAAGGGCGGGTGATCGAGACCCTTTTGGGTGCACTGCCAAGGGAACAATTGGAAGCTGCCATTGAACGACTTCTTTGAAACAGGAAACCCGGGCTTTCTCCAATGGATAGAAACCCAGTGGAAAATTGAATTCAAGCGGGTGCGCCAGGAGTTTGATATCCAGGGAAGCCCCGAGCGCACCCTATCCCGGGCGGTTATGGAAGATGATGGCGGCCGGCTTTTTCTTGTGGAAAAATATCCCCTTGAAAAATTGGCTGCCAGAGAACAGATTTCCAAAACCATCGCCCATTTGAATTCCCGCGGCCTTGCCCAGGCGCTGGCCTGTCACCCAACAAACAAAGGCGAGTTTCTGCCTGTTTTCAGGGACGCTTGTTTTCAGATCTCTCCATTTTTGGACAGTACCGGAGTGGATCGGCCGGGCTGGCTGGCCTCAGCCGAGATGGGCGGGAATATGGCATTGTTTCTGATCCAGATGGCAGAGGCCTCCCAGGATCTGCCGGATGAAATTTGTTTTTCTCCGTTTTCCATTAAGACCTATATCTTAAAATTGTTTGCCCAGATGCGCGACCATGATAGAAACATGTATGATCGGTACGCGCCTTTCAAAGAATTTCTGGAACACGATTTTATGGATGCCCATGACCAATTGCCCCAAAAATTTTGCCATGGGGATTTCCATCCCCTGAATGTGCTCTGGGACCAGACCCGGATTCGGGCGGTGATCGACTGGGAGTTCACCGGTCTGAAACCAGACGCCTATGATGCTGCCAATCTTTTGGGGTGTGCCGGAATTGAAAATCCCCAAGGGCTTGCCATGCCCATGGTCACCACCTTTTTGGGCAAGATCAGGGCTTCGGGAATTATCAGCCCGATCGGGTGGCAGTATTTTCCAGAATATATTCTGGCCCTTCGGTTTGCATGGCTTTCCGAGTGGCTTAGGAAAAAAGACGTGCAAATGCTGGACCTGGAGGCTGTTTATATGGACATCCTGGTTCAGCAGATGGACGAACTTCGCAGTATCTGGGAAATAAGATAGGTCATTTCTTTATTCCAAAGATAAGGGAAACCAATGCAAGCCATAACCGCCGAAAAATTGGAAACCTTGATAGCCGCCAGTCAGGAAGAGGCCTTTTTAATCGTAGATGTCCGCCAGGCCGAAGAATACAGGCTGAACCATATCCCCGGCGCTGTTAATATCCCCCTTGCCCGGGTTGAGTTTGATCCTCTGGTGTCTGATAACCGCCGAAAGGTGATTTTTTATTGCCGGGGAAACAGCCGGTCAAAGGTGGCCGCTGTGCTGGCGGCAGGGGCAGGACTGAACCCGGAAAATATTTTTCACCTGACAGACGGGATGGCGGCCTATACTGGTGAAATCCTTCTGGACGTTCCCCGGATGGATCATTTCCCGGCTGCCATGCCACCGGCCCAAGTCATGGAAAAAGCCATAAACTTTGAAAAAGGGGCATTTTTATTTTATGACCGGGCAAAAGACAGAGTGAAGGGCACTTGCCTTTACAAGATCATGGAAACCATGGCCCAGGCAGAAGTGGTTCATGCAAAAACCCTATTTAAAATGCTGGATAAACAGGAACCCTCCGACCTTTCCTTTGATGATTTTTTTAACCGCTGTACCGGCGATATCCTGGAAGGGGGTGCCCCCATTGGCGAAATCAATATTTTTCTGGATACGATTTTTCCCGAAAACAGGATAAAGCTTCTTGAGTTTGCCATTGAACTGGAATTTTGCGCCTATGATCTGTACAAGAATATGGCCGAAACTGCCGGGGAGAAAGTGGTGAAAGAGATGTTTTTTGTCCTTGCCCAGGCCGAGAAAAAACATTTGTCAAAGATGATAGAAAGCCTTGATTGCTCTGATTAAGGCGTGTCTCGTCCGATTCTAATGCTCGTCATGGTTTTTTTTTGCCAATGAAAAGATGCTTGCCGCCTTTTTATAAAAACAAATAAAAAGCTTGATTTTTTTATCATGGTTCTGGTAGTATTTATCACTGGTCTTTCTTCTTAACTTTCATTTACGATATTCATTAAAATTTGTGCGCGGGACATAATTGTACTGGTTTGAACGGGTGTTGATACGATTGTCCGAGACAGGTCTGTATCTTAACCCCTTTGTCTTTTTACCAACCATGTCCCTGAAAAGACCTGTGAATGGCTATTGTTTAATTTTTTCAAGCATGGGACCCAGAAAAATTCAGAATAATTGTGTTTGGTATGATGCTTGCTATACTTAGTTTGTCATGGGCGACCATGATGTTTAAGTCCGATAGTCCGGGAGGTATATGTATGTCAGACAAAAAAAATAAGAAAACAAAAAACAATCGGGATGATGGCCTGAAAAGAAAAGGCCGTGTGCTGCCTGCAAATTTTTACGGGGCATTAAAATCCAAAAATGAGATATATTTTCAAATGGCCTCTCTTTTTAAAGAGGTAACCCGGGATGAAAAACAGCTCGAGCATAAATGGATTGACCGAATCTGGACAGATATTTCATCAGATAGTTCTGGTAATTTCTTTATAAAAGGCATATGAAGATTTAAGACTCTATTTTATTATCGATGGTTTTCCCTCAAGATGGGAATTAATTCTTTATTCAAATATAACCACAGAAAAAAGGAGTGAATTAAATGGCAGAAAAAATGGGTATTTACAAATGCAGTGTATGCGGAAATATCGTTCAGGTCCTTCATGGAGAACAACCGCCGGTCATGTGTTGCGGAAAGGCAATGGACAGGTTGGTGGAAAATACAGTGGATGCAGCAGTGGAAAAGCATATTCCGGTAGTTGAAAAAGTGGCGGGCGGATATCTGGTAAAAGTCGGCAGCGTTGCCCACCCCATGACCCAGGATCACTGGATTGAATGGATTGAGCTTGTCAGTTGTGACGGCAATTATGTTCAACGAATGATGCTTACGCCCACAAGCAAACCTGAAGCAACATTTAAAACCGATTCTGATAAGGTTTTTGCCTTGGCGTATTGCAATCTTCACGGCCTTTGGAAATCCTGATTTTATAAAAAAAATTAAATTGATTGAATGCCCCCATGGTTTTGCGATGAAAACCATGGGGGCATTTGTTTTTGAATCAGGTTGATTTGAATTCATTGAGCTTGCTGGCAAGCATCTGGATATGGCGCATTTCTTCTTTGATAATATCACCGATCTTTGACTTGCCCATTTTCTCAGATGTCAGCTCTTTCATGCCCAGATAAAAGACAATGGAATCTTTTTCCGCGCCAATGGCAGAGGCAAGAATGCCTTTCATTGTGGTTTCAGGCTGATTTTTTTCAAAGAAAACCCGGGTATCGGCCAGGGCTTTCAAGTAAAGGGCACTCTCATCTTCCGGGTCAAAAGCCGTGGCGGCCGTTTCTGAGCCTTTAAGGTTTGCCTGCATGGCAGCAAAGGTTTTTTCGTGGCTGTCTTCCATGTCTGCAAGGCCTAAAAGAAATTGTTTGTGCTTTTCTTCTGTTACCCGGTTGGCAGCTTCCCGGTAGAATTTTGCACCGTTTATCTCAATCTTTTTTGCGATTTCCAAAATATCATTTGCAGTGAACTCGTTGGCCATTCTTCCCTCCGAATTTAGTATATTATAATTTTTCTTTGAGTGTTTTTGCCAGTTTTACGCCCAGGTTAAAACATCTTTCTAAATCTGCTTCATCCGGTACATACTGGACTTTAACACCCGGGTCAATAATATCCAGTTTCATTTCTTCGAAATCTTTGTTTAAAATTTTAACGGCTTCACCACTCCAGCCGTAGGAGCCAAAGGCTGCCGCAATTTTGTTCTGGGGGCGAAGCCCTTTGATATAGGTCATGACATCGGCAATGACAGGATAAATACTATTGTTCAGGGTGGGCGAGCCCACGGCAATGGCGCCTGCATCCAGGACTTCTGTCATGATATCGCTTCTATGCCATTTCCGGGTGTTCATCAGCCGGACATTGACCTCCTGGGATTCAACTCCGCTGGTAATGGCCCTGGCCATTTTGGCGGTGCTTTCCCACATGGAATCAAAGATGACCACCACTTTTCGGCCAGGTTCCTGTCTGGACCATGTGTCATAGGCCTCTATGATCTTGGACGGATTGTCCCGCCATAGTATCCCGTGGTCCGGGCAGATCATGTCGATTTTTAGATTCATTTTGGCCACGTCCTTAAGCAATGCCTGGACTCTGGGAGAAAAATGCAGCAGAATATTGGCATAGTATTTCCGGGCATGGGGCATGATCTCATCGCCTATCTCATCATCAAAAAACTTATCTCCTGCATAGTGCTGGCCAAAGGCGTCACTTGAAAAGAGGATGGCTTCTTCGGCAAGATAGGTAAACATGGAGTCCGGCCAGTGGAGCATTCGTGTGTCCAGAAAGGAAAAGGTTCTGCTGCCCAGGGAAAGCGTATCCCCTGTTCCCACCACCTGGAAGTTGAAGTCTCTGTTAAAGTGGCTTTTCAGGTTTTTGGCCCCCATTTTGGAACAATAGACGGGTTTGTCTTTCCCGATTTTATGCATCACCTTGGGGATGGCCCCGGAGTGATCCATTTCCGTGTGGTTGCTGATGACAATGTCAATGGATTTCGGGTCAATGATTCTGCTGATATTGGCCAGAAGTTCATCTCCAAAGCTCTCTTTGACCGTATCAATGAGAACATTTTTTTCACCCAGGACCAGAAAGGCATTGTAGGTGGTGCCTTCATAGGTTGAATATCCGTGGAAATCACGGATATCCCAGTCACGGCAGCCAACAGAATAAATCCCATCCGCTATTTCAATGGGTTTGTACATGGCGTTACCCCTTTTTAAGTGTTAGTCATCCAGTTTCTCAAAATCTTCCTGGGCAGCACCGCATAGGGGGCAGACCCAGTCTTCCGGGAGATCTTCCCAACTGGTTCCCGGGTCCACACCATTGTCAGGGTCTCCATCGGCCGGGTCATAGACATATCCGCAGGGGCATTCATATTTATCCATTTTGCTATCCTCCAAGTAATTTTATGAAAAATAAAAATTCATCTTAGCACCAACCCTATGAGAGTGCCAGTTTTAATTCAACGCTTACTGCAGCTGTGATGCAAGGGTCGTGCCTGCAATGAGCGCCAGAGATGGATGATAAAAAGGGTTTCAACTTGACGGGTATTATTATAATATAGGGGGTTGAAAATCAATGCGTCATCAAATAAAAGAGAGTCTATGAAAGACCGGATATTTACCAAAAAAACCTTTATTAATGTGCCGGTGGCCCAACTTTTTGCCTGGCACGCCCGGAACGGGGCAATTCTTCGCCTGACACCGCCCTGGGCACCCCTTCGTCTGATTTCCCGCATTGGCAACGGCATTGATAAGGGGGTGAAGGTCAGGTTCAGGATGCACCTGTTCAAAATTCCCATGATCTGGGAGGCCGAACACATTGATTACCAAGAAAACATCCTGTTCCAGGACCACCAGACCAAGGGGCCATTCGGCAAATGGGTCCATACCCATTTGTTCCATGCCCAGGGAGAAAACGGTGCCATTATGGAGGACAATGTATGCTTTAAATTGCCGCTTGGTTTTTTGAGTCTTCCCTTTTACGGTCATGCAAAAAAACAATTGGCCCGGGTCTTTGACTACCGGCACCGGGTGTTAAAGCAGGACCTGGAGCGCAGGGCAGACAAGGTCAGAAAACAGCGGATTCTCATCTCCGGTGCCAGCGGGACCATTGGTTCGATTCTGGTGCCGTTTTTGCGCACCTGCGGCCACGAGGTGATCCGTCTGGTCCGCAATCCGTCAGACCTGTCGGAAGACGCGCTTTTCTGGGACCCCTATAAGAATATTCTGGATATGGAAAAAGCCGGCCCCATTGATGCGGTGATCAATTTGAATGGGGTGGATATTTCCCGGGGCAAATGGACAGATGCCCAAAAACGACTGATCCTTGATTCCCGTGTTTGCCCTACTTTATTTCTGGCAAAAAAAATAAGTGAAATGGCCCATCCTCCGGATGTTTTTATATCTTCGTCTGCCATCGGGCTGTACGGAGACCGCAAGGATCAAGTGCTCACGGAAAAGGACACAAAGGGGGATTCTTTTATTTCCCATGTCTGTGAACAATGGGAGCAGGCTTCTTTAACGGCTAATGATGCCGGTATCCGAACCGTCCAGCTGCGCATCGGCGTGGTCCTGACCCCTGCCGGCGGAGCACTGGCAAGGATGGTGCTGCCCTTCTCCCTGGGGCTTGGCACACGACTGTCCCATGGCGACCAGTACATGAGCTGGATCAGCATGGATGATGCCCTGGGCGGCATTCTTCATATCCTGGAAAACCGGAATATGGAAGGACCGGTAAACCTGACAGCCCCCCATCCGGTTACAAATCGTGACTTTACCCGGGCCCTGGGTCGGGTATTTGCACGCCCTGCCTTTTTTGTTATCCCCCGAAGACTGGCCCTTTGGATGTGGGGGGATATGGGCAAAGAGACCCTGTTGACAAGTGCCCGGGTGGTCCCGGAAAAGTTGGTAAAAAATGGTTTTGTTTTTGAGCATGATGAGCTGACCCCGGCATTAAAAGATATGCTGGGAAAATAAAAAGAAGTATAACCCCATACATTTGGATCACTGAATGAACACCAAATTAAAAGCCTTGTTTTCTTTTCTGATGATCACCGCCCTGGCATTCGGGTTTATCCATATTTATTTTCCAGCCCAAACCTATAGTTTTGAACGGCTTCATATTTTTTTGTTCAATTTATGCACGGGCGGATCAATCCTCTTGTATTACACCCAGGGCAAGATTCAGGTATCCAGAACTGTGGTTCTTTTTTTTGTTTTTTCCCTTGTGTATGCCTTTTCCGCCTTTTTTCTGGTCTATCCCTTAACCATACTGGTTTCCTGTGTTCTCTATGTTTTGGTGGAAAAGGTGCGCATCCAGCGTTTTTCCCTTGTCCCCATCCAGTTTTTACAAAAAAAAGTCAGTGTGGCGGACAAGTTTCACCAGGCATCCCTGCTATGCCTTTCAACGGGCATTGTCATGGCCTCCCTGGTGATTTTAAACAATGAATATTTCAAATGGGTCTCCATGGCAAAGTTGACCCTCAACACGTTTTTTCTGGGCTTTTCTTTCCCCCTGTCCCTGATCACCCTGTCCCTGGTCTTTTCAATGCTGAAAAAAATAGAAGGATCAGGCCGGAAAGTTATCATGGAATTTTGCTTCTGGACAATTACCCTGGGAGTAATTGTCTTTTTTGTTTTTATCCTGTTTGAACGGTTCATTCCCCAGATATTTGTTACCACAGCCCTGTTTGTTGCCGTTGTGACTGTTTTTGTCCTGTACTCAACCCATGCAGACAAAATGCAGCAAAAGCTGTTTTTAACTTCCGGGATAGGGTTTTTGATTCTCACTGCCATCTCCGGTATCCTCTATATTTTTCTCCAGATGGCAGATGACTATAATCCGGAACGAACAAAATGGCTCCTCCACATGCACGTGTTTGCCTCCCTATACGGCTGGAACCTCTGCGGTCTCTCGGTTATCTGCAGGTTTGATGATTTCCCCATCCAGCTCCATTCCCCCACCATTATTTTTATCCATTGGCTCACGGCCATTGTGCTGGCACCCCTGGGGGTTTTTTACGGCCCATTTGCCCTGTTGGCCATTGCTGGGTACGCCTTTATCACCATTACCTTGTTCTTCAGCAGCAACCATAGGGCCAGCATTTACAGGAAAGAAGGTTAACCCATGAGAAATATAGATAAAATCAAGCAGTTTTTCAGCCTGTTCGCCGCAGGGGACCGGGTGCTGGTTGTGATCAATGCAGACCCCGACGCCATTGCCAGCGCCATGGCAATCAAACGGATACTCTGGCGAAAAGTAGTCGAGGTGACCATTGCTTATTTTAACCGGATCAGCCGCCCTGATAATCTGGCCATGATAGAGTATACCGAGTCGGGTCTCATCTTTCTGGAAACCGTTAAAAAAGAAGAATTTAACCGGTTTGTGGTGGTAGATTCCCAGCCGGATCACAACGAGGTGTTTTCCCATTTTGTTTTTGATGCCATCATTGATCACCACCCCCTGTCCCATGACAAGGCGGACTATACCGATATCCGGCCGGGTTACGGGGCCTGTTCCACCATCTTGACCGATTATTTGAGGGCATTGAAAATCAAGCCCTCTACAAAGCTTTCCGCCGCCCTGATGCTGGGCATTAAAACCGATACTGCCGATTTCACCCGTCAGACCAGCCTTCGGGATATCCGGGCCTTCCAGTATCTTTATCGATTTGCAGACATGAACATTGTCACCAAGGTGGAACGGGCATTGTTAACAGAGGAAAACCTGGATTTTTTAGGAACAGCTATAAAACAAAGAAGGGTGATCCACAACCGGGCCTATTTCCATGCCGGCAGCATTTCCAAACCCGATAAGCTGGTGGTGGTGGCGGATTTCTTTTTGACCATTTCCCGTGTCAACTGGTGCATTATTTCCGGGGTGAGGGGAGAAGAACTGATCATTATCCTGAGAAATGACGGGTTGAGAAAGGGTGCCGGAAATACTGCCAAGGAGGCCTTTGGAAAATTTGGGTCTGCCGGGGGCCAGAAGACCATGGCCCGGGCGGAACTTGATATCAAGCTTATCCGAAAGGAAATTAAAAAGGTGAACAAACAGGCCCTGGCGGACTGGATTGTTTGCCGCATTGAAAAAACAGCCGGAAAGAAAATTGAATAATACCGGGATAAGGGCTTTGGAAGACAGGATAGGGTTTTGTAAAAAAAGAAGGGGGTGGGATGAACCGAAAGAAAGACAGGGTTAAATGAATACAACCACACTCACCATGATCCTTTCATGAAGTCTGTCCGTATTTCAAACCCGCCATTGTCACAGGTAGGGATTGAAGGGGCTTTAATGACCCTGTCTTCACTGCCGTTTGTTTTTGCATCCCTTGGAGTGCACGGGCAGATCCCGGCTTTCTGGCGCCTTGGGCTTGCATCCTTTGCCGGAGTTTCATGTCTTGTCTGTGCGTTTACCCTGTTCCGGCGGCCCCAAATGGGTAAATTTTTTGGCGGAATGTCTTTTCTGGGCAGCTTTGCAGCGGCGCTGCCCTATCTTGTGACCAATCCGGTTGCCGCCCTGTTGGGAATCGTCACCCTTATCGGCGCAGGGTTCACACTGCTGGATTTCCAGCGCGTTGCCGGCCACGGTAAAAACAATACCCATGAAAACCGCAGCCGCCAGAGGGTGCGGTGGGCGATAATGACCATTCCTGTTATCATCGGCATTTCAATGATGACCGGTATGCCGGATTCTTTTTTTTCAAGGGCACCGATTGCCGCAACCGCTGCCATAATGCAAGTCCTTTTTGTTCTTTGGGCATGGCAGCACAGGTCCAGCCCTCGTTTTTTGCTCCCACTGGTGGGTGGGGTCTTCTTCATATCGGTTCTTTTTTCATGGGTGGCAGGACATACTGCGACCATTGCGCTTGTCCTCGGTTTGGTCAACCTGGTTTTGCTGCCCCGTTCCGGCCCGATCACAGAAAAACGGGAGCAATGGTGGGAAATCCTGCTCAACCATCCAGCCCGCATTTTACTGAGCACCTTCTTTGTTCTGTTTGTCCTGGGCACCCTGGTGCTTTTTATTCCAATCTCGGCAAAAACGGGGACCATTGGCCTTGTGGATGCTGCATTTACCTCCATGAGCGCGGTCTGTGTTACGGGACTTATTGTTCTGGACACACCCAATGCCTTCTCCATGACCGGCCAGTTCTTTATTCTGATTCTGATTCAACTGGGGGGACTTGGCATCATGAGTATTGCCACGGTGGCACTTCATGCAATGGGGCAGAGATTGAGTTTGCGCCAGGAACGTCTTTTGACATCAATGACAGATACGGATCATCATGGTTTATTTGCTTCTCTTGTTATCATCCTGAAGTTTACCTTTATAGCAGAAGGGGTCGGTGCCATTGTCCTCACCCTTTTGTTTTATTTTACGGGAGATACGCTGGGGCAAGCATTCTGGAGGGGGATGTTCACTGCCATATCTGCATTCTGCAACGCAGGTTTCGCCCTGCAGACGGACAACCTGGTGGGGTATCAAAACAATCCGTTGATTCTGCACATGGTTGCGGTTTTGATTATTATCGGGGGCCTGGCTCCGGCCACCAGCTTAATGATTCCCCATTGGATACGCCGGCAGAAGATTCCCATTGCAGCCCGAATCTGTCTTATTGCGACCATGATTCTGCTGGCTTCCGGCACCTTTTTCATGCTGGCCTTTGAATGGAATGGTATTTTATCCGGCTTGTCCTTTTTTGATAAAATTCACAATGCCTGGTTTCAATCGGTAACATTGCGTACCGCAGGTTTTAACTCTGTGGATATTCAGAAAATGGTCAGTCCGACCTTCCTGGTCATGCTGTGTTTTATGTTTATCGGAGGCAGTCCCGGCGGTACTGCCGGTGGTGTAAAGACAACAACCATTGGCATCCTGGCAATGACATTTTTGGCAAACATAACCAACCGCAGCGTTGTCATCATACAAAACAGAAAAATTCTTTCCGGGACCATATATCGCGCGATTACGATTGTGGCTTCCGGTGCAATCGTTTGGTTTGTTCTGGTGTTGATGCTCGAGACAACACAGCAGATCCCCGCCCGTGACATTATTTTTGAGGCAACTTCCGCCATCGGCACCGTGGGCCTTTCCACCGGAGCCACCGCTTTTCTTGATGAAATCGGAAAAATAATCGTAATGATCGCAATGTTTACAGGCCGCATTGGTCCGATGACATTGTTTATGGTGTTAAGTCAGGATCACTCCGCCCCAGCCTCTGGCTGCCCGGATGCAAAAATCACCTTAACCTAAAGGAGTTTGGTATATGCCCCAACAAATATTAACCCTAACGTTGCATAAAATCTGAAATAAAGTTCTCTGTTTTTTAAGCCGCTTTTTGCAACGCATCCATAAAATGTAGCAAATCTTTTTTCACAGCCCGGTTTGAACTCATTGT
>VMSR01000015.1 GCA_013792075.1 Desulfobacula sp. | reverse complement strand
CAAAGCATGATTACACGGAACCTGGGCACCCGGATATCTGTCAGAGAAATGGAAAAATTGGCCGATGAAGATATTGACCGGATGTTTGAGGCCAACCAGGCGTTCATGGCCAAAAATCATCTGAGCACAATTGCGTTTTTAGACAAAACCATTCTCAATATTGAAAAGCAGGTTTTGGCACAGGTGAGGCTCAAAAAAGAGTTCAGCCTGCTTCAAACCATACCTGGGATCGGGAAGATCCTGGCATTGACCATCATGCTGGAAGTTGGTGACATCAGCCGTTTCAAAAAAGTGGGTCATTTTTCTTCCTGTTGCGGTCAAAGCCCTGAGTAATAAGCTATGCAGGGCATCTTACTATATCATGCGGGACCAAGTTCCGTATGATGAAGCCAAACTATTTGCTGAGTTTGGCTGCGACAGGGAACCAAACAAGGTGTTGGCATTGAACCACAAAGCCTGATTGGAAACTGCCGCAGCCGATAAAAAGGTTTTTATTGCCTGATTCGCCTATGCCGTGAGCCTGTAAAGGGTTGGTTAACAACCATAAAGTCTGAAACAGACAATTAGCCACGGCATGGTACTGAAGATTTTCTGGGGTCCAGATGGACCAGGGGCAGTGTATCAAACCTTACGCTGATACACACTCGCTTTGAACCCGATGGGTGACTGGTGCGGATCAATAAGCCGCAAACCAACACGCTGAAATAACAGGTGCAAACCAGGAATAAAGGCCTTAATGGTAGTACCGAAAATAACCGAGGTCAGAGCAGTCAAGGAAAAAGGAAACTTTTTTCACGGGGAGGTGTTTTTTTTCTTGACTGGCCCTTTAATGGGTGACCCGTTTCTCCAAAGCCGAAGTCCGAAAGTTGAGTTATTAATAAGTCTCAGTTTTCTTGAGTCGAAGACCGGTACAATATATTGTGGTTAAGAAAAAAGGAATCTGGTTGACAGAAAATCCGGATAATACAGTAGAAACATTCCGAATCAGATTTTTTATGAACACCACGCTACAACTATAGTAAATAGACAATGATCGGATGTCCTTTTGATTAATTTATAGGCCAATAAAAATCATATAAAGGGTTGTCACTTTGGGGTATCCAAGGGTACTAGGCAGGTCAATGGGGGACTGGTCGGAGCGGCGTAAAGGGGCTGGGCGTCAGGAGAGAAAGACCAGTCCCTTTCCCGCTTTCCAATCGATCAGGGACGATCGATTGGGATTTAGCGCAGTGCCAGCCCCCCATTGACCTGCCGGGTCGTGGTTAAAATTGTAACCAAAACTTTGTTTAATTCCTCCGATCCAATTATTATATTAGGACCGCAATTTATTTAAACTGGGCCATGGCATCTTTTAAATGGTTCACCCAGATATCGATCATATTGTCATATTCAGCCGTTCCCTTGAGGACAACCTCGCAGTGGACCCCCTGGTGTTCGAGAATGGATTTCCAGGAATCGGGGTCCTCCCCGGCCAGGTCGTTTCTGGCGTGGTCACCGGCAACGGACATAAAGGGCATCAGATACACTTTTTTAATGTTTTTTTCCCTTAACATGGCCGTGATATCTTCTATCCCAGGGGCTCCTTCAACCGTGCCGATAAAGATACCAGGATCTTTTCTCTGGAGGGAGAACATGAGGGCCGTGTAAAACGCATTTGAAGGGTGAGGCGTTCCATGTCCCATGAGAACAAGGGCTTCTCCTTTTTTTCTCTTTGCAGGGATGTTCTGGATAATGGCACGGGTGACGGCTTCCATGTCCTGGGGGCTTGAAAGCAGTGGGGACCCGATCACAATCTTTTCAATACCGTCGGGCATCCCTTCAAAGGCATTGGCCGTATGGACAAGATCGTCGAATTCTTCCCCCCGGATGGTGTGGAGGGACTGAACCGCCACCCGGGTGAATCCCTGGTCCATCATTTTTGCAAGGGCCGTTGCAACAGAATCCAGGTGTTTGCCCTGGCTTGCCAGTTTCTTGCGGATGACATGGGATGTATATGCCCAGTGAACCGGAATGTCGGGAAATTGTTTTTTAACCCGGGCATCAATGTTTTCAAATGAAACCTGGGCCTGGGGAAAACTGGACCCAAAGGCCACCAACAGGATGCCTTGTTTAACCGACCTGGGCTGACCATGGCCGGCAGCAATGGCCATTGACGGAAGGAAAAAAAAGATGAGACAGAACACTACAAAATACTTTTTCATGGTTGCTCCTCAAACACGTAAAAATTCAATCCAAGGGTTAGAAGCCACAAAAAAACCCCAAACCGATGGCATCAATCGATCCGGGGTGTCCCTTTTTTTCCTCAAGATCCTATGGCTATTCCCTTTGTCCACGGGGAATACCTCAACTTGTCCGGCAGGTCTTCTGACTTATGGATCTTCCGAATGGCCTCTCCCTTCCCATCTGTTTTTCAACGGACAGTGGATTAATAAGGCATTCGTCCCCAATTACAGCGGCGGGCCCGTCCCTGGATTTCACAGGTGTTCCCTTTTAAGCAACATTTGCACCTGAACAATAGGGCTGTTGTATTCATAAAAAAATGATAAGTCAATATTTAAAAATACCCGACCCAGGTTTTTACCAAACCGGTCCAAATGATATTTGAGATGAAAATTGTAAAATCTACCGACAATGAGTTGTGGATAGATTTTGGGTACTGCCCGCTGGTGGCTGCCTGGCAAAAGCTTGATTGCAATGATGAAGAGATTGCAAGGCTTTGTGATATTGCCATGGAAGGAGATAGAGGCATTGCACAGAGTTTTGGCGGGAAACTGGAACTGGGAGAGACCATTTCAAACGGGCACAAAAAGTGCCAGCTTCGATTTAAAAAATAAACCAGACAAATCCAATCCGTCCCTGGTTTTTTCAAAAAGGAGGCCACCATGGCTGGGATATCAATGAATTCCGCCTTTTTTAAAATTTTTGTAACTTCCCAAAAAGTATGTGGTAGCATCGAAAAATTGTAGACAACCGCATTCATTGGTGGTATAGCTACAATGTATGAATCCCATGAAATACATATCCGAAATCCCAGAAGATGAGATATCCCCGACGGTCAGTAAACT
>VMSR01000107.1 GCA_013792075.1 Desulfobacula sp. | reverse complement strand
GGGACAGGTACCGGTAAAACTCACTTGGCCACTGCAATAGCTTCCCACAGTATACGCATGGGCAAAAAAGGCCGATATTTTGGGGTCATTGATTTGGTCAATCAGCTTGAAACGGAAAAGCATTTAGGAAAAGCTGGCCAGCTTGCAAATCGGTTGGTAAATATTGATTTTGTTGTTCTCGATGAACTTGGATATCTGCCTTTTTCTCAGGCCGGGGGTGCATTGTTGTTCCACTTGATCAGCAAACTATATGAAAGAACCTCCCTGATTGTTACCACTAATTTAAATTTTGGAGAATGGGCAAAGGTGTTTGGAGATAAAAAAATGACAACAGCACTTTTAGATCGTCTCACACATCATTGCGACATAATTGAAACAGGTAATGAAAGCTGGAGATTAAAGAGTAGAAAAGGATAATTTTTTTAATTTTAGGGGGGTCAAAATTTGACGGTGATGGGGGGTCAATTTTGGACGCTGTTTGACAATCTGCACCTAAAAATGATCGCTTGCTTGTTTTTGAACAAAAAGATAGACAATGACACGAGTATCAAAAGTGAAGGGGAACTAACAAAATGGGGACATTTCAAATTCTATTGCTGTTCTTAATACCCCTGGTGTTTTGCGGATATGGTTTTGCGGGACCGTCGGAAAATAAGATCACCTCTCCTGAAAATGAGTGCGTCATCCTTTTGCATGGGTTGGCCCGGACCCGCAATTCCATGGGCGCCATGGAAAAAGCCTTGTCCCGGGAGGGGTATAGGGTTGTTAACATGGAGTATCCATCCAGAAAGTTCGGAATCGAGAAACTGGCAAATGATACGATTTCCAAAGCCCTCATCCAATGTCAGGCTTTTTTTCCCAAGCGAATTCACTTTGTCACCCATTCATTGGGGGGCATTCTTGTCCGCCAATACCTTTCAATAAATCAGATTGAAAATCTTGGGCGGGTCGTGATGCTCAGTCCGCCGAACAAGGGCAGCCAGGTTGTGGATAAGATAGGGCAGCTGCCCGGATTCTACTGGCTCAACGGCCCGGCAGGCTTACAGCTGGGGACCGATGGTATTCCTTCCAAGCTGGGGGCGGTTCATTTTGAATTGGGGGTCATTACGGGGAACAAGAGCATCAACTTCATCCTGTCGCTTCTGATCCCGGGTGAGGATGACGGAAAAGTCTCAATAGACAACGCAAAGGTTGACGGCATGTCTGATTTTCTGGTTTTGCCCCATTCCCACCCGTTTATAATGAAATCCGAGGATGTTATTCATCAGACAAAATATTTTTTACAGCATGGGTATTTTGAAAAATAAGCAAGCTCGTTTTAATAGCCTTATTTTTAAGATAAAAGGGCCTGGTGGATTTGCCAGGCGGCAACCGCCCCCTGGCGGAGAATGCGCACAGGATCGGTGGTGACATCCACAATGGAGGATCCCGGGCCTCCTTTTAGGGGACCTGCGTCTAAAATCAGATCTGCCCCGTGAATAATGGCAGCAGGCAGCTGATCGACCCGGCTGCAGCCGGGCTGTCCTGAAAGATTGGCGCTGGTGCCGGTGATGGGGCCTTTTACCTTTTCCACCAGGGCCCGGGCCGCGGGGTGGGCGGGGATCCGGATGCCGATTTTTCCGGTGCCGGCAGTCAGAAGGGGGGACACATGGTCGGCGGCCTCAAAGATCAGGGTCAGATTGCCGGGCCAGAACCGGTCCATGAGGAGCTGGGCTGTATCGGGAATTCTTTTAACCAGGTGTTTTAAATCATCACGGGTATGAATCAGGACAAGGATCGGATTGTTCAGGGGCCGCTGTTTGATCTCAAAAACTTTCCGGACGGCGCCGGGATCCAGGGCATTTGCGGCCACCCCATAAAGGCATTGGGCCGGAAAAATCACAATTCCCTGGCAACAGATGATCTTTCCGGCTTCAATGATTTTCCCATGGTCCGGGTGGGTGGGTAACCTCAGGTTTTCCGGATCCACCCGGACCATTTTTGTTCTGTCAGGCAAAGCTTTTGGCTTTTTTGCGGACCGCGTCCGCCATTTCCTGTTTGAAATCCGCAAGTTTCTGGGCCATTCCAGGATCTGAGACCCCGATAATCTGGGCTGCAAAAATACCTGCGTTATGGGCGCCGGATTTGCCGATGGCCATGGTGGCCACGGGAATACCCGGGGGCATCTGAACGGTGGCCAATAGGCTGTCCAATCCCTGGAGGGCTGAGGAATCAATGGGAACCCCTAGTACGGGCAGGGTGGTATGGGCGGCAATGACCCCGGCCAGATGGGCAGCGTGTCCTGCCCCGCAGATCAAGACCTGCACCCCTTTTTCCCTGGCTTCTTTTGCCAGCTTTGCCGCCGCATCCGGCGTCCTGTGGGCCGATGCCACGGTCACATAATAGGGGATATCAAATTTTTTCAGGACGGACAATGCCTTTTCCATGACGGAAAAATCCGAATCGCTTCCCATGATCACCCCGACCTTGGGGGGAATGGACAGGCGTTTCAGGGCTTTGGCCCCGATATCTTTTCGATAGAAGTGGTCTTTGAAGGAAATCTTCGCACATGCCGCATAGGCGGTGTTAATTGCCTGTTCGATGGTATCCCCCAGGGAGGTAACCCCCAAAATTCTGCCGCCGGCAGAGACGATGGTCTTCCCATCAAGGTTGGTTCCTGCATGGAAGACCACGGTGTTTTTTACCTGGTTGGCCTGTTCAAGGCCCAGAATTTCATGGCCTTTTTCATAGGCGCCCGGGTATCCTCCGGCAGAAACAACCACGCAGATGGCGGCTCTTGGATCAATTTTTGTGGTGTGGAGGTGCAGGGTGCCGTCACAACAGGCTTCCATCAGGGGGACCAGGTCATTTTCAAGGCGCATTAAAATGGGCTGGGTCTCGGGATCTCCCAGGCGGGTATTGAATTCGAGCACCTTGATCTGATCCTTGTCCACCATGAGCCCTGCATAGAGAACCCCTTTAAAGGGGGTGCCTTCCTTGGCCATTCCCTGGATCGTGGGGATCATGACCTCTCGCATGGCTTTTTGTCTGAGCATGTGGTCCAGGACCGGAGCCGGGGAATAGGCGCCCATGCCGCCGGTGTTGGGGCCTTCATCATTGTCAAACACCCGTTTGTGATCCTGGGATTCGGGCAACAGCAGTACGGTCTTGCCGTCGGTGAGGGCGATAAAGGAGGCTTCCTCTCCCTTTAGGCATTCTTCCACCACCACAATGGCCCCGGCATCCCCGAAAACATTTTCTGTGAGCATGCTGTCAATGGCTTGGTCTGCTTCGTCCAGAGTGGCACAGATGATCACGCCCTTTCCGGCCGCAAGCCCGTCGGCCTTGACCACGCAGGGGGCGCCAAGGGCCTTGGCATAGGACTTGGCCTTTGCCGGGTCTGTAAAGGCCTTGCCCATGGCACAGGGGATATTGTACTTGCGCATGTGATTTTTTGAAAAAATTTTAGAGCCTTCAAGCTGGGCCGCGGCCTTGCTGGGGCCAAAGGCCACAAGGCCCTGCTGCTCGAATACATCGATGATCCCTTTTACCAGGGGGCCTTCGGGTCCTACCACTGTGAGGTCGATCTGATTTTCCTTTGCAAAGGCTGCCAGCCCGTCAATATCTTCGGCATCGATGGGAATATTTTCAGCCAGTTCGTGGGTGCCGGCATTGCCCGGGGCGCAATAGATCTTTTCAACCAGAGGACTTTTGGATATCTTCCATACCAATGTATGTTCCCGGCCGCCACTGCCGATGACGAGAATTTTCATTTTACTCTCCTTAAATTTGTTCGTTTGTTTTCTTCAATGGCCAATTGGATCAATTTGTCCAGCAAGGCTGAAAATGAGTATCCACCCACCTGTGCCGACTGGGGAAAGAGGCTGGTGGCCGTCATGCCGGGGATGGTATTGGTTTCAAGGACGGACAAGTTTCCGTCTTTCAAGATCATATCGGTTCTGGAATACCCCTTGAGAAATAATGCCTCATGGGCTTTTATGGCCAATTTTTGAACCTTTTCCCGGGTCGGCTCATCAATGCGGGCCGGGCAGATCTCTTCGGTTTCCCCTGCCACGTATTTGGCCTCGTAATCAAAGTATTCATGGGATGCCCCGGGTATGATTTCAATGACCGGCAGGGCCTCCAGGGTTTCGTTTCCCAGGACCCCGCAGGTCAGTTCTATCCCCTTGACATAGGTTTCAAAGATCAGGGTGTCGTCATGGGCAAACCCCAGTCGGATAGCTTCTGCCAACTCTTTTTGCGCTTTTACAATGGTCATGCCCACACTGGATCCGGCACAGGCCGGTTTGACCACCAGGGGGAGGCCAAGGCGTGTGACCACTTCCGGGATGTTGATTTCTTGGTTCAGGGTAAAGGAAAGATAGGAGGGCGTGGGAACCTTGGCGCCTTCATACAGGCGTTTGGCAACCAGTTTGTTCATGGCAACGGCAGACCCTAGTACGCCTGCACCCTGGTAGGGGATGTCCAGAAGATCCAAGAGTCCCTGGACTGTTCCGTCCTCGCCAAAGGGTCCGTGGAGGATGATCAGGGCAGCATCGATATCAGGTGCATCCATGACAAGTTTCGGCAAATCGGTTTTCGGGTCGTATTGGGTAATCGCGTAGCGATCTTTGTCCAGGGCGTTATACACCTGGGCGCCGCTGTTCAAGGAGACCTCTCTTTCCGAAGAGACGCCGCCGGACAAAAGGGCCAGTCTGATTTTTTTCATCTTACACTCCTTGGGCATTATCCCTGGATAATATTTTGTCTTGCGGTTTCAAATTCTTCCTGGGTTATCAGGTCCTTTTCATGGAGGGTGTTCAGTTCGAGCAGTTTGCGTTCCGCCGTGATCACTGAAGTTTCAATGAGGCGGTTGTCGGCCAAGGACAGGCCGGAAGCCTGATCCAAAAGCAGAGGGTTCTTTTCCTTTGCCTTTATCTTAAACGAAGCCAGGCCGCCCAGCAGTTTGACTTCAACGGTTCTGTCCTGGAATTCCGGCATGGAAAGCACGTCCCGGATATGAATTGAATTTTCCCGCATCCGCCGGTATACAATCCAGGCCACGGACAGAACCAGAATGGCAAGACCTGCCATTATATAGGGCAGATAATGGTATACCCCCTTGAAAAGAACCACCGACAGACCGACACCTGCCAACAGAAACACGTGTAACAGCAAAATAAAATAGGCTGTAAAAATACTTTTGAAAAGTCCGTCTTTGTCTGATTTTCGTATATTCATGATAATCTCTTTATAATCGTTTCCCTGTAGTGTTCTGTCATCAGGGAAAAAGAGGCGGTGCTTCCCCTGGCGGTGTTAAGTTTTGTCAAAAGGTAGTTGAGCTTTTTTTGGATGGCCGCTCGCTGGGGAGAGCCAAATTCCGTGGCTTCAAGCAAATGCTCAACCTGGGTTATTTTCTTTTTTAATTCTATTTCAGGGGGCAGAAATCCGGCATTTTTAAGAATTTTATGGGCAAGGCGCAACTCTTCGGGGACATGCTCATCTTTAAAAGTTAAGGGCCGGCCCCGGCCTTCCAAATTGTCAAACACGCCTTCCTTCTGGGCCTTTTGTATTCTCTGCTCCACCAGTTTTTCAAACCCTGGAATCATATTTTATCCGCCTGCTCCTGATTGAAAAAGGGTTGTCTTGGAAAAAGACGGTTGCATCCATCCGGGAACCATCCTTAGGGTTTTGCGCCTGATTTTATTAAACCTGTCCCTGTTTTGCAAGGTATATTTTCTTGACACGCCCTAGGCAATACTGTATTAATTCCCATTTAAATTAAGGAATTTATGGGCTTTTTCACTGGATGAATTTTAAAAAAAAATAGTATTTTTTTTATTGGGCCGATATGCTTTATGGTTTGCGGGTCTGCCGGCGGGGCAAACCGGGAAAATACGAATTCAGGCAGCCCTGACCCGGACATGCAGGATCAGAGCACCACTGACAAGGGCGTTGCAAAAACACGTCTTTTTGACGGATTTTTATATAATACTTTTATCAAACCAAATATGTTGATTGTAAAATGAGCAAACAAAAAAATATATCAAAGATTAGAAATATCGGCATCATGGCCCATATTGATGCGGGCAAGACCACGGTAACGGAACGGATTCTGTACTATACGGGCAAGTCCTATAAACTTGGCGAGGTCCATGATGGCGAGGCGATTATGGACTGGATGCAGGACGAACAGGACCGGGGAATCACCATTACCTCTGCGGTTACCACCTGTGAATGGAATGAATCCGTGATCCAGATCATCGACACCCCGGGACACGTGGATTTTACCGTGGAAGTGGAACGGGCCCTGCGGGTGCTGGACGGTGCCATCGGGGTGTTCTGCGCCGTCGGCGGAGTGGAACCCCAGTCTGAAACCGTATGGCGCCAGGCAGATCGCTATTCGGTCCCCCGGATGGCCTTTATCAACAAGATGGACCGAACCGGGGCTGATTTTTTTGCAGCCGTGGATTCCATGATCCAAAAATTGCATGCCAACCCGGTGATGATTCAGGTGCCCATGGGGTCTGAGGATCGGTTTGCCGGCGTGATCGACTTGATCAACATGCAGCAGATTTGTTGGAATGATGAAAGCCTGGGTGCCCAATTTACCATCAGTGATATTGACGGGGAATATGCAGACCTGGCCCTGGAATACAGGGAACGTCTGCTGGAAGCCTTGTCCGAGGTGGATGATACGATCATGGAACGGTATCTGGGTGAAGAAGAGATCCCGAGCCAGGATTTGATAGCTGCCATCCGTTCTGCCACCATTGCCCGGAAAATTGTGCCGGTTCTCTGCGGCAGCGCATTAAAAAACAAAGGGATCCAGCCCCTGCTCAATGCCGTGGAATTGTTTTTACCAAGTCCCAAGGATGTGCCCCCCATAAAGGGGATTCATCCGGAAACAGGAGAGGAAGTAAAATTTTTACCCGAAAAGAACGGCCCCCTGGCGGCGCTTATCTTCAAGGTGTCCATGATTGAGGGCAGAAAGCTTTCCTTTGCCAGAATTTATTCGGGAAAACTCGAATCCGGATCAGAGGTGTTTAATCCGGCTTTGAACAGAACTGAAAAATTGTCCCGAATCCTGAAGATGCATGCCAATAAAAGGGAACGCATCGACCAGGCATCGGCAGGGGATATCATCGGCATTGTGGGGCTTAAGGATTCGGGAACCGGTGATACCCTGTGTTCCCAGAACTTTCCGGCATTTCTTGAAAAAATGGAATATGAGGCCCCGGTGATCTCCATTGCCATTGAACCCAAGACCCATGCAGACCAGGAAAAAATAGACAATGTGCTGGAGAAATTTACCATTGAAGATCCCACCCTTAAGGTGAGCCGGGATGAAGAAACCGGCCAGACCATTCTTTCGGGCATGGGAGAACTCCATCTTGAGATCATCATATCCCGGATGCACAAGGAATTTAACACCCATGTCAACGTGGGCAGCCCCCAGGTGGTTTACAGGGAAGTGGTTACCGCTCCTGCAAGGGGGGAGGCTGTTTTTGAACGGGAGATTACCGGAAAAGCGCATTATGCAAAGGTGGCCATACGGCTTATGCCCCTGGAACGGGGAAAGGGCGTTAGCTTTATCTCGGAAACCACACCCGAACAAATACCTGAGCAATATGTTGCGGCCATTGAAACCGGGATCCGGGAAAGTCTTGAAGGCGGTTTTTTAAAAGGATATCCCCTGGTGGATGTGGAAATTGTCTTGGAAAGCGGTGCCTTTGAAGAGGGCAGAAGTTCGGAGCTTGCCTTTTCCGTGTGTGCGTCCATGGCCTGTAAGAATGCACTGAACAGCACCAAAATTGCACTTTTGGAACCCATCATGTCCGTGGAAGTCTTTGTGCCCGACGCCTACATGGGGGATGCCATCTCCGATTTAAACGCCCGGGGGGGCAGGGTGGAGTCCATTAACCCAAAGGCAGGGATCCAGGTGATTAAGGCCGTGGTTCCCCTATCCAGAATGTTCGGGTATTCCACGGCCATTCGGTCTGCCACCCAGGGCAGGGGGACATTCAGCATGCAATTTTCAAAATTTGACAGGGTTTGATGTTCCCTTAAGGGACTTGCCTTTTGATCATGCCGGAAACGCTCTCAAGGCGTTTCTTGGCATCGTCCTTGATTTTTTGATCTTCCAGAGTGTCAATGGCCCGGCTCAGGTGGAGAACAGCATTTTTAAAATCCCTGTCCTCTGAATAGTAAACGCCTAGATAATAATGGGACATGGACTGGTTTTTATCCTGGGACATGATATTGGCCAGATGGTAATAGGCCCTGGGAAAACTTTCGGCCTCCCGGTCAACCACCTCTTTGAAATTTTTCTGGGCAGGACCCAGATATCCGGATTCAAGCTGGGCAATGGCCAGATAATATTTTGCCCAAAGCCCCATGATGGGGTTTTCCTCAACGCCTGCCAGCACCTCTTTGGCTTTTTCAAATTGTCCGTCATCCGTATAGACGCGGCCCAGTTCCAAAAGGATCATGGGCTCGAACAGGTTAATGGCCAGGGCTTTCTGCAGATGGGTGATGGCCAGGGCCCGTTTGTTTTTTCTGGCGTATAACAGCCCCATGGCATAGTGGAGGGCAGGGTTTTCAGGCTCATCCTTCAATCGTGTTTCCACTTTGTTGAAGCTTTTGGCCAAGTTTCCGTACAGCCCCATGAGCCTGAATTTGACCATGTTAAATTCAAAGGTTTCCGGCCTTGATTTTATGTGGGGGGGCGGCGTGTAATCGGATAAAAGTCCGGCGATGTGGATAATTCTGTTCCCCGTGCCCGGATGGGTTTTAAAATAGTCAGGGATGCCTTCAATCCCCTGGTAATCGGCTGCCCGCATCTTGGTAAGCCCGGATAAAAGCCCTGCCGGGGAATATCCGGTTTCGCCCAAAAATGTGATGGCCTTCTGGTCCGCATCGCTTTCATTTTCCCGGGTAAAGGCCAGCATGGCGGACTGGCCGGCGGCTATGGAGCCGATGGTCATTGCCGAGCCCGCTTCTCCCCCGCCGGCGGCTCCGATGAGGATACCGGCCAGCATGCCGGCCATGGAGCTGTATCCCACCACCTTGGACCGGTCAATGGACTCGGATACATGGCGGCTGGCGGCATGGGCAATTTCATGGGCCATTATTCCGGCAAACTCGTCAATACTCTCCAGGGCGAAAATCAGCCCCTTATAAACAAAAATATTGGCGGCCGGGCTTGCAAATGCATTAAAAGAGTCATCATTGATCAGGTAAAAGGTATAATTAAAGGGCTGGACGGGCAAGCTTGACAGAATATGGTTGCCCACGGTATTGATCATGTGCATGGCAATGGGGTCACGGAGGGTGATCCGCTGTTCCTGGATCATTTCCATAAATTCCTTGCTAAGCTTTTGTTCATCGGGAATGGAAATGGCAAAACCGGGTGAACAATTCCAGCAAAGGAAGAGAATGGTCAAACAGCCGGTTAAAAAACGTTTGTAAACTTGCATATAAAAACCCTGTATTCTTGTGGTAAGGGGGAATCAGATCTGGATAAATTCCGTGTGTTCCATGGCAATTTCAATGCGGAAACTATAATTGCCTATTTTAAAGGACAGCCGTCGGTTTTCTGCATAATGGGCATCAATCACCAGGGTGATGGCAGAGTTCAGGGTCAGGGCCTTGGGCTGGCCAAAGACGGCATTCAGATCAAAGTTTTCTCCCACATCCTTGACCAGCTGGCCCATGAGCTGGTTGGTAATTTCTCCGATGCTGTCCGAGACTTCCGGAGAGGAGATGCTGGAAGCCAGCTCGTTCTTGGGTATCCCCATGGCCAGCATGTATTTTTTATAGATCTCATAGGCGGCATCGGCTGAGAAATTTAAGACCACCAATCCGGTATAATCCCCGTCAAACTGAACAAAACAGGTCAGGTCCGGTTTCATGGAAACTTTGGGAATCTTCTGGATGGTGCTAGAATAGGTTACCTCTTGTTTGGTGCTCAATTCAAGGGTCTTCTGGGCAGTCTTAAGAAAAATCCTGGAAATTTCGTCAATGGATATGATGGGTTCTGGCATGATGGCTCCTTTTTGTTTCAGATGGTGTTCATCAACTAATAAGTATCAATAAAATCAAGGCAAAAGTCAAAGGTTATCTTTCCCCTCTGTTGTAAGGTGCCGACAGCATGGCAGGCGCATTGAGCCGTTTGGGATCTTTCAGGCTGATGAGCAGTAAAATCACCAGGGTGGCAATATAGGGCAGCATGGACAAAAAATTCGGGGAGATTCCCAAGGGCTGCATTAGATACTGGACCACAAAGATGCCGCCGAAAAGAAAGGCGGCCCAGATGGCCCGGCCCGGGTTCCACAGGGCAAAGATGGTCAGGGCAATGGCAATCCAGCCGCGGCCTGCGGTCATGCCCTCGATCCAGGATTTAGAATAGGAGATGGACAAATGGGCCCCGGCAAGGGCGGAAAATCCGCCGCCTGTGATCACGCACAGATAGCGGATTAAAAACACATTTACCCCCTGGGTCTCGGTGGCCCTGGGATTTTCTCCCGTGGAACGGATCTGGATGCCCAGCCGTGTCCGTTCCAGTAAAAACCAGGCCCCAAGGGCCAGAAAAATTGCCAGATAGAAAAAGGGACTTTGGAAAAATAGTATTTTTCCGATATAGGGAAGGTCCGACAAATAGGGAATGGCAATATCGTTCATTTTAAGGGTAAGGGGTTTGCCCACGTAGGGTTTTCCCAGCATGCCGGAAAGTCCCAGACCCAGCATTGTCAGTGCCAGGCCCGATACCACCTGGTTGGCCTGGAGGGTGATGGCGGCAACGGCATGGATGACGGACAGGGTCATGCCGGCGGCAACGGCAGCCAAAACGCCCAGCCAGGGAAGACCTGTGGTCATGGTAACCATAAAGGCCACCACAGCTCCCACGGCCATGACCCCTTCCACTCCCAGGTTCAGGATGCCGCTTCTCTCACAGATGATTTCTCCGGTGGTGGCCAGCAGCAAAGGCGTGCCGGCAATCATTGTCCGCTGGAGTGTTGAAATGATAATTTCTTCCAATTTTTATTCCTATCCCTTTGATTTGGTTGAAACGTGAACACTTATTTTGTTGTTTAAAAAATACTCACCCATAATTAAAAAAATCAGCAGGGTGCCGTTAACGATTTCAACCGTGGCGGCCGGCAGTCCCAGCGAGATCTGGATGGCATCTCCCCCCACAAGAATACCGGCAAAAAAAAGTCCCGAGAAAACTGCATACAAGGGGTTGAGCTTGGCAAGCCAGGCCACTATGATGGCGGTAAATCCATACCCTGATGAGACAGATGCAGGATATCCGAGATAATGGTGGATGCCGGCAATTTCACCCACGCCGGCAAATCCGGCCAATCCCCCGGAGATGGCCATGAGAATCAGGCTTGTCTTGAGAAAATTGATACCTGCATATTTACCGGCATCGGGGTTTTCCCCCACCACCCGGGTTTCATACCCGAACCGTGTTCTGTAAATCACCACACAGAGGATAACGGCACAGATCAGGCTTAAAATCAGGGTGGAGTAGTGAATGCGGGACCCGGGGATTACACCGAGAATGGCTGCTTCCGGAAGATTGTCGGTGCCGGGAAACCCGAACCGGGTGCTTCCCTTCCAGGGGCCTACAATGAGCATGGTTAAAAATTCGGCGCAGATATAATTGAGCATCAATGTGGAAATAACCTCATTGATGGAATATTTGATTTTGAGGATGGCGGGAATGATGCCCCACAGGGCCCCGCCGATGAAACCTGAAAAAAACATCAAGGGTACAATCAAATAAGAGGGAAGATGATCACCAAATGTAAGTCCTGTCCAGGTGGAAAAAATGGCGCCCATGAGCAGTTGGCCCTCTGCCCCGATATTCCAGAACTTGGCCCGAAAGGCCAGGGTAAGTCCCGCACCTATGAGAATCAGGGGGATAGCCTTGGTCACGGTTTCTTTAATTCCATAGAGAGAACCAAAAGAGCCTAAAAATATTTCGGAAATGGCATACAAAGGGTTTACACCGGCAATAAGAAAAATAATGCCGATAACAAAAAGGCCTGCGACCAGGGAGAAAATATTGGTCATCAGGGATCTCAAGGGGGTAATGTCGTATCGGTCGCTTGTGGTGATCTTTATCATATGGGGTTTCTTTTTATCACGGGTCTTGGCTTAAACGGTTAGGTCGTTCTATCAGAATCCTTTGGAACCGGCCATCATCAGGCCGATGTCACATAGCTTTTCATCATCGGATTTTAAAATTCCCATGAATTCTCCGGCAAAGATAACAGCCACCCGGTCACACAGCTCAAAGATCTCTTCAAGGTCTTCTGAAAACAATAATACGGAACTGCCCTGCTTTCGAAGCGCCAGCAGGTGTTCTCTTAAAAATTGTGTGGCCCCCACATCCAGTCCGTAGGTGGGGTGGGATGCCACCAGCAGCCGGGGCTGTTCGCTGATTTCCCTTCCCAGGATCAGTTTCTGGATATTGCCGCCGGACAGGTTTCGGATCTGGTTGTTAATGGAATGGGTGGCAACCTTGAAATCGCTGATAATGGTCTTTGTGTGGTTTTTTACCTGGCTGTACTTGAGAAAATACCGCTTGGAAAATTTTTTCAGGTGGTGCTGTTTTAAGATGGCATTGTCGTAGAGAAACAGCCCCGGCGCAATACCGAACCGGATTCGTTCCTCGGGCACGTGGGAGACGCCGTTGTCATAGATATGGCGGGGGGATTTGTTGGTGATATCCTTGTCATTCATTCGAACGGACCCTGAATCGATTTTCCGGATGCCGGTGATGGCTTCGGCCAGTTCCCTCTGACCGTTGCCTGCAACCCCTGCGATACCGAAAATTTCGTTTTCAAACAATTCAAAGGAAACGCCCCTTACAGCCGGCATTCCCTTGTCTCCCGTGACATGGATCTCCTGAACCGACAAAACCTTTTTCCCGGGTTCAAGTTTTTCCCTGTCAATGTTGAAGACCACATCCCGTCCCACCATCATTCGGGCCAAGGCTTTCTTGTTGGTGTCGGCGGTGTCGGCATGTCCCACAACCCTGCCTTTTTGCAGCACGGTCACCCGGTCACAGATGTCCATGATCTCGTCCAATTTGTGGGAAATAAAGATGATCATATGGCCGTCGGCCTTCATTTGCCGCAGGATACTGATTAATTCCTTAATTTCCAGGGGGGTCAGCACAGAGGTGGGTTCATCTAGAATCAGCAGATCCGCGCCGTTTAAAAGGGCTTTTATAATTTCAATCCGCTGCTGCTCTCCGGCGGACAATTGCCAGACCCGCTGGTCCAGATCCATCTTGAAATCAAATTGCTTGGAAAATTCTTCCACCTGTTTGCGCAATTTTTTTTTCGGGGAAAAAAAAGGGGTGTCTTTATACCCCAGGGCAATGTTTTCAAGGACTGAATGATTCTGGATCAGCATGAAGTGCTGGTGAACCATGCCGATGCCGTGGGTGATGGATTCAACGGGATTGCTGATGCGGATGGGAGATCCGTTGATCTCTATCTGTCCTGAGTCTGGCTGGTAGAGCCCGTAGAGGATATTCATCAGGGTGGTTTTCCCGGCCCCGTTTTCCCCTAAAAGGCCCAGTATTTCGCCGGACCTGACATAAAGGTTGATATCTTTATTGGCATGGATGCCGTGAAATGATTTGCAGATATCCTTCATTTCAAGGCGTTGTATTTTTTTCATATACGACTTTACAAAAAGGCCGGGAAATTTTCCCCGGCCTTTTTGTTGGTTGGTTGGGTGCTTGATTATTGGGGGATGTCGCCTTCAACATTGTCTACATAATACATGATGCTCAGAAGGTCTTCTTTGGACGCCTTGGCACCGGCTTGGATCCGGATCACTCCCTTGTTGTCCGCAATGGGGCCGGTAAAGGGTTCAAAGACATCAACTCCCTGTTTCATTTGCTCGTACCGTTTCATCACCAGGTCATAGGCAGATATCTGGCCGAATTCCGGGCTGTCGATCATGGCCTCTTTTAATGCAGGGACAAACTTGGGGTTGATCATGTCAGTGGGGCTGCCGCCCAGAAGGGCTGCTTTTTCCTTGGTCAGCCACCAGACATCTTCATTGTTCCATTTTTGTGTGTGGATATCTTCCAGGATTTTGGCATACATTCCACCCCAGTCCATGAGCTGACCGGAAACAACAGAGTCTTTTCCATAGGGCTGCATGGCCGAGTAGTGGGAAAAGGTGTAAATCTGTTTGCCTTTTTCCGTTACTTCCTGGCCCACTTCAATGACCGCCGGGGTATCTTCGGTAAACGCCAGGGCATCGCAGCCCTCTGCAATAAGGGATTGGGCCGCTTCCTTGGCTTTGTCCGGTCCGTACCAGGCATAGATCCATCTGACATTTAGCTTTGCTTTCGGGTTGGTGGCCTTGATACCCAGGGCATAGGCATCAATGTGGCGGACCAGCTCGGGAATCGGGAAGGCGGCCACATAACCGATTTTATCGGTTTGGGTCAGGGCGCCTGCCATGATGCCGTTCAGATAGTACATCTGGTAAAGATCCCCAAAATAGGTTCCCACATTGGCGGAACGTTTAAAACCTGAACAATGCATGAACAATTTGTCCGGATATTTGGCACCGGCTTTCAGGGTGTCGTCCATATACCCGAAGCTTGTGGTAAAAACCACGTCGCATTTTTGTTCCTGGATCAGGCGGTCGATGATTCTGGCAGAGTCTGCTTCGTCAACTGATTCAACGATAACCGTTTCAAGCCAGTCAAATTTTTCTTCGGCAAATTTTCTGCCCTGGTCGTGGGCATGGGACCAGCCGTAATCCCCCACAGGTCCGACATAAACAAAGCCTGCCTTGAGTTTTTTGGCAGGGGCCTGTTCTTTGGCTGCCTCATCGGATTTTTGGGTTGATGCTGCTATTTGTTCTTTTGGTTTTGATGTGTCGGTTTGTTCTTCCTGCTGGCCACAGGAGAAAAGGCCGGTTAAAAAAACAAAAAATAATGCAATTACAATGATTTTTTTTCTCATACTAAGCTCCATGTTATAAGTGAAAAAATTTGTGGGGGATAATACGATATTTTGGTCTTTCCAGTCAACCATTATGATGGACAAGGCCATAAGGCGGTTGTCCCAAAGCCAGCTTGCCGGGTTGTTAATGGTGTTTTGAGCCCAGGAGGTGGAGTTTTCAGCGTTTTTTTCTATCGACAGGAAGAATAAAATATGCTTGAATGATTTTCTTTTGGGTGAGGCAGTGCAAAAAAAATCATGCAACGAGGGTGTCATGGGCAGCATATCAGATGTTTTAAAAAAGTCGATTGTTTTCAAATCTCTGGAAGTAACAGACCTTCAAGGGCTCATTCCCCTGTTTGAAAGATGGGAACTCCACACAGGGGATGTGATTACCACGGCGGGAGAAACGGCCCAATATTTTTTTATAGTGGAAAGGGGCACCTTGCTTCTGGCCATGGACCAGGGCAGATCCGTCGTGCTTTCGGCTTCCGGGGATTTTATTGCCATGGAGCTTTTAAGCGCCCGGGGAATTTATAAGGCCACAACGACAGCCCTTGAGAACGGGGTGGTCTTTGCCGTGCCCAGAGGGGCCTTTCTGGCCTTTATTCAGGAGGATACACCCGGAGCTGCCGCCATCATGGATGCATGGCAGGACTATCTTGATCAAAGGGCTGGATTTGTAAAAATTATTGAGGACATTGATGTTCCTGCAATCTTTTAGGGTAAGGAGGTAGTGGTTTGTACGGAATAGAAGCCATCAACGCAAACAATGGATGGGCCATTTCGGTTGTGGGAATTACCATTGTATTTTCAGGCCTTGTCGTGCTCGCCCTTGTGATTTCACAATTGCATAAATTTTTGGATTTGTATGAAAATCCCCGGAAAATAAAAAATTGGTTTTCCAGGGGGAAAGAAAATGACACCCCCCTGGAAACATCTGCTGTCATAATGGTCCTTACCGAAGAACAAAAGGAAATTGCCAAACAATTCGCCCTTTTGGTCCGGACCATGGAAGATCATTTTTCATTGCCCCGACTGTTGAACCTTGCCCGGATCAGCGGGGTGAAAAATTTCCATTCAAATTTAAATATTCTCCTCAAGTCCGCCATTATCTTTCCGGATAAAGAAGGATATTTTTGCTGGGATCAGGATTTGTATATCAAAACCATTTCATATTAGACCCGTCTGAAGGATAATGACACCCAAGAGGAAATAACATGGACAGCTTATTTTTAGAATTTTTTCAAAATACAGGGTTTTATTTATGCGACTACCGGAATATCATAATGATTGTCATCGGTATGGTCTTTATCTATCTGGGAATTGCCAAGGATTATGAACCCCTGCTTTTGGTTCCCATTGGATTTGGCATGCTCATCGGCAATATCCCCATTTTCAAGGGATTGGGACTTGGCATCTATGAGACAAATTCTGTCCTGCATTATCTGTATTTCGGGGTGACCCAGGGAATTTATCCGCCCCTTGTTTTTTTAGGGATCGGTGCCATGACCGATTTTTCAACCCTTTTGGCAAGACCTGTCCTCATGTTGCTGGGCGCTGCGGCCCAGGCCGGAATCTTTGTCACTTTTCTGGGAGCTCTGGCCCTGGGATTTGCGCCCAATGAAGCGGCTGCCATCGGAATTATCGGCGGTGCAGACGGGCCGACCGCCATCTTCCTTACCGCAAAACTTGCCCCCAATCTCATCGGTCCCATTGCCGTGGCCGCCTACTCCTATATGGCCCTGGTTCCCGTTATTCAGCCGCCCATCATGCGGCTTTTGACCACAAGAAAAGAGCGGCTCATCCGGATGGAAGAACCCAGACAGGTTAGCAAAAGGGAAAAAATGATTTTCCCCATTGTTGCATTTTTGCTCTGCTGCTTTCTGGCACCTGCGGCCCTGCCGCTTCTTGGCATGCTCTGTTTTGGTAACGTGCTCAAGGAAGCTGTGGTAACAGAGCGCCTTGCCGTGACGGCCAGGACCTCCCTTATTGATACGGCCACCATCCTTCTGGGAATAACCGTGGGGGCCAGTACCCAGGGAGATGTGTTTCTAACCACCAGTTCCGTGGGGATTTTTGTTCTCGGGGCGGTCTCTTTTTGTATTGCCACGGCCGCAGGCGTTTTATTTGCAAAGTTCATGAACCTGTTTTTAAAGAGCAAAATCAATCCGTTGCTGGGAGCTGCCGGCGTGTCTGCGGTTCCTGATTCAGCCCGGGTGGTTCAGGTTGTGGGCCAGCAGGAGGACCCCACCAATTTCCTTCTCATGCACGCCATGGCACCCAATGTGTCCGGGGTAATCGGGTCGGCCATTGCTGCGGGTGTTCTCTGGAGCCTCATGGCCAAGACTGTTTAAACCAGATAGCTCTCTGTGCAGGTGCCAAAATCCGTCCTCTTAAAAGGGCGGGGTTTCAAGTTTAAGGAACACAAGCTATGAATACCTATAAGCTGGGGTTGGTGCTGGGAAGCGGGGCCTCCCGGGGGTGGGCCCATATCGGGGTTATTGAGGCCCTCCAGGATGCGGATATTCCCATCCATCTTGTGGCAGGGTGCAGTGTCGGGGCTTTTGTGGGCGCGATCTTTGCCAGTGGCGGTCTGGAGCAGCTGAAAAAATATGTTGTTGAAATGGACGGCGAGAGCATGTTCTCCTTTTCAGACTTGAGCCTCATAAGACCCGGATTCCTGGACGGTGACAAAAAACTCAGGGAACTTTTTTGCATGCACAGTGACAAAAAAGAGTTTGATGAACTGGAGATTCCGTTAAAGGTTGTTGCTGCGGACATGCATTCCGGCCGCCAGGTGATTCTGGATTCCGGTGACCTGCTCAAAGCCCTGCGGGCATCCATGTCCTACCCGGGTCTTTTTGCACCGGTATACCACAAGCGCCGGTGGCTGATAGACGGAGGCGTGGTCGATCCGGTTCCCGTTGGCGTGGCCCGGGCAATGGGTGCGGATATTGTCATCGCCGTGAACCTTGATTCTGAACTGGTATCACGCAAGCGCCACCAGAAAACAGACATTATTCCTGAAATGAAATCGTCTCCGGTCCGTAATGAATTTTTAAAAAACCTGGCTGCCCGGTATGAAGCCGTGGAGAAAACAATTCGGGACCGTCTGGAACGCCAGAAAAAAAAGAAGCCAACGCCGCCCGGTACCCGGCAGGTTATCAATGCTGCCATTCAACTCATGCAGGACCGGATCACCCGGGCTAATTTCGCTGTCAACCCGCCGGATATCCTCATCACCCCCCGCCTGGGCGACCTTAAAATGCTGGACTATGATCAGGTTCAGCACGCCATCGAAGAAGGGTACATCGCCACCCGGGAAAAGATCAGTGACATCCGAATGTTTCTGAATACAAAGGACACAGGAGAGGCTTAAGAATCGTGATACTATCCCGGCTAATCATATTTAGGCCATGGAGCGGTTTTTTGAATGTTTTCACAGTAATTGGGATATCATTCAAATTAACAGGATACCCAAATCTTTAGATTACCTTGTTCGAATGCATTAAAAAGGAGACATTATGATTGCATATTGCGGTTTGGATTGTTTGAAATGTGATGCATATCTTGCTACCAGGGAGAATAATCGTACCAAAAGGCAAGAAACAGCGGAAAAATGGTCTCAGATGTACAAACACGATATTAAGCCGGAACAAATAAATTGTACCGGTTGTAAATCGAGCGGTGCTAAATTTTTTCATTGTGGTCATTGTGACATCCGCCAATGTTGCACTTCCAAAGGTATTGAACATTGTGCGGCATGTGACCAATATGTCTGTGATATGTTGGCCGGCTTCATCAAGCTGGCGCCTGAAGCAGGCTTGGCCCTCGAAAGGCTCAGGCAATAATAATTGCCAAGCCAGTGCGGTGTTATGTGTCTGATAGGATCATCGGCAGAGGAGTAATTGAAATGCCATACATTTCTTTAACAAAAGAGAACATTGACGCTGAGCATATTTGCTGTGCCTTTTCGGACAAGAAATGCTCAGAAAGCTATGACTTTAAAAAGCGATGGCTGGTAAGAGAATTTGATAATGGCTATGTCTTTAGGCGTCTTAATGAACGTGCCAAAGTTTTTATCGAATACGGACCGGCTGAAAAAGCATGGGTGCCGGTGACAGCCCCGAATTATATGATGATTGGATGTTTTTGGGTTTCTGGGAAATATAAACAAAACGGACATGGCAAAGCGTTATTGCAAGATGCAATCGAAGCTGCAAAGCATCATGGAATGGAGGGTCTTGTGACTGTGGTGGGTAGGAAAAAATTCCATTTTATGAGCGATACCAAATGGTTTATGAAACAAGGGTTTGAAATTTGTGACAGCAATTTTTCAGGCTTCAGCCTAATATCGATGGCGTTTAATAAACCGGAGAAGCGACCTTATTTTAACGACTCAGTTAAGAAAGGTGAATGTCCTGAAAAAAGCGGCATTGTTGCCTATTATTCCAACCGCTGCCCTTATTCGGAATACCATGTTAAAGAATCTTTGGTTGAAACCGCCGCTAAACGAAATCTACCCCTCAAGGCGATCAAGCTGGAAACAATGGCGCAAGCGCAATCAGCCCCAACACCGGCTACGATTTTCAGTCTGTTTCTGGGGGGTAAATTTGTAACAACAGATATCAGCGTCTGTATGGACAGTCGGTTTGATAAAATTGTCGGAAAATTGTAATCGCAGAACAAGTGACATGGACAGAGGAGCGATTCCTGTTGGTTTTGTTTCATCGGGGAATTGTGTGTCGAATAATCTTTCCTTGACAACCGGCAATTTCCCGTCCTATAGCAGATCTTTACCATAATCTTAAGGATGTAATAGAGGATGCCCATGCCCCTGATTTTGACGCTTCTTGTTCCGGCTGCCATCGGACTGATCCTGACCCTTTTTATCCGATATCTTTTGATGAAAAAACGATATGCCCTGGCAGCTGAACGCCAGGCACCCCCGGACATACCGGGCATTGCAGACAAGGACGCCTTTGCCCGAAAGCTTGGCCAATTAATTCAAATTCCCACAGTGTCCTGGACCGACCGCAGCCGTCGGGATACGGCCATGTTCGTGAAGTTCCAGGAAACGCTTATTCAGCTGTTTCCCCTGGTTCACCGGGAATTGGAACGACAGGTCCTGGGTCCTTTTGGCCTGATCTATCATTGGAAGGGAAAAAATGCGCAAAAAAAACCGGTTCTTTTTCTGGCCCATTATGATGTGGTGCCGGCAGAACAAGCAGGGGAAGACACCTGGGAACAAGGTCCCTTCAACGGAACCATAAAGGACGGGGTTCTTTGGGGCCGCGGGACCTTGGACATCAAATCCCAGCTGGCTTTCCAGATGGAAACAGCAGAAAGACTTTTGGGACAGGGGTGGCAGCCGGACAGGGATATCTATTTTGCCTTTGGCGGAGATGAGGAAATTTCCGGCCAGGAAGGTGCCCGGAATATGGCGGCTGTTTTTAAAGAAAAAAAACTTTATTTCGAGTTTGTTGTGGATGAAGGCGGCGTGATTGCAAAGGATCAGCTGGCCTTTTTAAAGGGGCGGCCCGCAGCCCTTGTGGGACTTGCGGAAAAGGGGTTTGTCACCTTTAAGATCACAGCCCAGGGCGTAAGCGGCCATTCTTCCATGCCCGAACGAAAGGGAACGGCCATCGGACGTCTGGCCAAAGGGATCGTGCGCCTGGAGAAGAAACCTTTTCCCAGCCGCCTTGATCCAATGATCAGAAACATGCTGGAACGGTTTGTTCCCTGTGTTTCCTTCGGCCTGGGGCTGGTCTTTGCCAATCTCTGGCTTTTTTCCCCTTTGATCCTGTTTATTTTCTCACGGAACAAGACCACGGACAGCCTGATCCGGACCACCCAGGCCATAACGGTTTTCAAAGCCGGAGAGCAGGAAAATATTCTGCCCAATGAAGCTGTCTGCCTGGTGAACCATCGGATTCTTCCCGGAGATACCATAAACTTCATACGGGATCGCCACAGACAGGTTCTCGGGGACAAAGACCTGGGCCTGGGCGATGCGGGCAACTGGCCGGCCAACAACCCCATCACGGCCGGTGATCCGGAAGGGTCCGGTTTCCAGCTGATTCGCGAGGTCCTGGCACAGACCCATCCGGGGGTTGTGGCCGTTCCCTATCTTGTCAACGGCTCCACTGATTCCAAATACTATGGGGACCTTACAGACCAAATTTTACGCTTTACCCCTTTGGTGCTTAACCCTAAGGATGTTGCCGCCATCCATGGGGTGAATGAAAAAGTCTCTCTGGAAAATTTGAACAATGGGTTGAGATTTTATTATCAATTGTTTTGTCACCTCTAATGGAAAAAGGATACATTCATGAATGAAATTCAAGCGGACCCGGAAGCATCCCAGGAAGACTCCATGCTCAAGATAGGGCTGAAACCCTTTCTCACTGCCTTTGCCATATTGATGCTGCTCATTGTTTTTTCAGGAATTTTAACCCGCCAGATTCCGGCAGGGGCCTATGAAAGGGTTGTCATTGATGGCCGGATGGCGGTTGTTGCAGATTCTTTTCAATACCTGGAAGAGGCGGGTTATCCTGTGTGGCGATGGTTTTGCGCCCCCATAGAGGTGATCTGGGGGGATAACTGGCTCATGGTGCTGGTGCTCTCCTTGTTCATGATTTTTTTAGGGGGGTCTTTTACCGTTCTGGAAAAGGGGGGCGTCATGCAGGCGCTTCTGGTCGGCACCGTGGCCCGGTTCCGGAACAACAAGTACCGGCTCATGGCGGTGATCATGTTTGTCATGATGTTTCTGGCCGCCTTTGTGGGGGTATACGAAGGCCTGGTCCCCCTGATTGTGATCATTGTTCCCTTGTCCCTGGCCCTGGGGTGGGATTCTCTGACAGGCCTTGGAATGAGTATGCTGGCCTTAAGCTTTGCGTTTGCAGCAGCGGTCACCAATCCGTTTACCGTTGCCGTGGCCCAGGAATTATCGGGCCTTCCCCTTTTTTCCGGGGCCTGGTTTCGGATTCTGTTTTTTATGGCCACCTATGCTATGTGCTACACCTTTGTGAGTCGGTATGCCCGGAAAATTGAAAAAGACCCCACACTCTCCATGGTGTATGATGCAGATTCCAGGATCCGGGAACGGTTCAGCCTTGAAAAGGTTTTGGGAAACCAGGGAGAAAAAGATCCCCTGAAAATGAAAGCCGCCGTCTGGTTCGGCGCCTGCCTGGGGGTGGCCATTGTGTTCATGATCCTGGCCGGACTGGTTCCGGCCATCCCGTCGGATGCCGCCTTCCCCACCGTAGCCCTTCTCTTTTTGCTGGGAGGTGCCGGTGCCGGACGTATTGTCGGCTATAATTGGACCGAGCTTTTCAAGGTCCTGGGCCAGGGGGCCTCGAACATGCTCCCGGGAATTGTATTGATCCTCATGGCCATGAGCGTGCCCCATATCATGACCCGGGGCCATGTCATGGACACCATTCTCTTTTACGCTTCCCAGGCCATAGAGGGAACCAACCCTTACCAGGCAGGCTTCTACATTTATCTGCTGACCCTGGCTCTGAACTTTTTTATTTCCAGTGCATCGGCCAAAGCCTTTCTGGTCATGCCCATTATTGCCCCTCTGGCAGATCTGGTGGGACTCACCCGGCAGACGGCCGTCTTTGCCTTTGACATGGGCGACGGGTTTTCAAACATGGTCTTTCCCACCAATGCCCTGCTGCTCATCGGGTTGAGTTTTACCGTGGTCAGCTACCCCCGGTGGATGCGTTGGACCTGGAAGATGCAGGTGGGCATTGCCCTCCTGTCCATGGTGTTCCTCATGGCAGCGGTTGGGTTCAGGTTCGGGCCGTTTTAAATAAATTCAGGGGCTGCTGCCGCCAGCATGGCATACCCTCCCTGGATATTTTTCGTGTTGGTAAAACCGTTCTGGGCCAGCAATACCTGGCACTCATAGGATCTGGCGCCGGTGCCGCAGAGCAGGCACAAGGCGTCTTGCCTGGGAACCTCATTGATCCGCAACTTAAGTTCCGGCTGGGGGATATTGATCCAGCGGTCTTTAAACCGTTCAATAAAGGGTGCTGCCTCTTTGGGATCCCGGACATCCAGAACCCGGGTTTTCTGGAGGGTAAATTTTTCGACAAAATCCATCACATCAATGGGGATGTTCCTTTTTTCCAGGATATTGTCCAGCACATTGCCGGCATTGTTGATGATATCCATGGCCGATGCGTAGGGGGGAGCGTAACCTGTTTCAAGGACGCAAACATCGTCCACATTCAGGCCTGTCTGGAACAAAGGCGCAATGGCATCCACCCGGGCCTTAATGGCATCTCCCTGGTGTCCGGCCGCCTCAATGCCTAGAATTTTCCGGGTTTTGGCATCTGCAATCAGGGTGATGAACATCATCCGGGAATCGGGATAAAAATGGGCCCGGTCATGCTGGGCCACCATGGCGTGGACAGGATCAAATCCGCTGGCCTTTGCCTGGGTGGCTGTCAGCCCTGCCGTGGCAATTCCCATGTCAAATATTTTGATGCAAAAGGTGCCCACGGTTCCCTTGAACTGGCTTGCCCTGCCATGGATATTATTGGCAATGATTCTGCCCTGTCGGTTGGCAAGGGACCCCAGGGGCATGGTCATGTTTTCGCCGCTCACCAGGTGCCGAAGTTCCACACAATCGCCGCCTGCATAAATATAGGGGTCAATGGTCCGCATGCGTCGGTCCACCAGCAATGCACCGGAACTGCCCAGGGCAAGTCCGGCTTCAGCGGCAAAAAGGGTGTTGGGCCGGACACCGGCAGACATGACCACCAGATCACAGGCAAGGACACCCTCAGGGGTATCTACAGAGGTCTCCACCGAGGTGACGCCTGAAGTAGGGTGGCCGTTTATCCGCAATACCCTTTCCGAGAGCAGCACTTTTACCCCGTTTTGTTCAAGCTGGTTTTTTGCAATCCGTGAAAGATGTTTTCCCAGGGCTGCCGGCAGCACCTGCTCGGCCATCTCGACAATGGTGGTGTCCACCCCCCACAGATCGGTGAGGGCTTCGGCCATCTCAATTCCAATGGCACCGGCTCCGATGACCACGGCCTTTTTTACCTGGCCTTTGGAAAGAATCTCTTTTATGTCCTTGGCATTGTGAAGATTGGACACGGTGAAAACCTGGGGCAGGTCTGCACCGGGTATGGGGGGCCGAAAGGGGGTGGCCCCGGTGGCAATCACCAAAAAGTCATAGGCCAGGGCCCCTTCTTTGCCGTCATCCAGATGCCGGATTTTTAATTGTTTCTTTTTCCGGTCAATGCCAAGGGCCTCAACTTTCGGCAGGATCTGAATGCCTTTACAGTCCTTGAAGAATTGGGGGTCCCGTATGGCATGGGAGGTGGTGGAATAGAGTCCTTCAATATCGGCAATATCCCCCCCCACATAATAGGGGATGCCGCATCCGCCGTAAGAGATCAGGTTGTCCCGGTCAATGACCGTGATCTGGGCGTCGGGGTCCAGGCGCCGAAGCCTGCAGGCCACCTTGGGTCCCAGGGCGACCGCGCCCACAATAACAATATGTTTGGCCATGATATTTCCTTAGCGTTGTCTATTTTAATTTGTGCACCCTGTCTTTTTTGGGGCGCAAACACAGGGCATAAGGTATACCATTCCTGGGATTTTTCAATTGGCAGGTCTGTTTTTTATAAAAAAAAGAAACCTGGCCCAGGATCAGAATTTTTCCATGGGCCTGGTGTGTTATCCTGCCCCCTGGTGTGAATGGGGTCAGGATAGAAAGCTCAGTCAGGTTTGGTCATTGTGGGACCTTATTTTAAATCAGACGGATTTATCGGATGCGTTCCAGCAGGATCTGGTAGGCTTCGTTGATCTCAACAAATCGATCATGGGAGCCTCCCTTGTCCGGGTGGTGAGCTCTTGCCAGCCGTCTGTAAATTTTGGTCAATGTGCGTTTGTTCAGGTGTTTTAATTCTTCTTTGTTCAGGTTAAAGATGCTCCGGGCCTTACTGCCAGAAAAGGCCTTGGGCCGAGGGGAGGTAAACGAACGGCTACGGAACCTGAAAGCCCTTTCCATTTCTTCCAGAAGGACGGTGTCGGCATAGTCATTATCAAAAAACATGATCACATATCGTATCAAATAAGGATCCAGATGGGAGGTCAAACCAAACAGGCTTTTATTGGTCCGGCAGATTTCCTTTAAGAAACAGGCTTCCACTTTGTTCTGATCCATGGCATGGGGCATTTGTTTGGCCATAAATCCTTGGAAAAAGGAGTGAAGATCAAAAATTGTATACACATAGGACTTGAGATCATTGGCCTTTAGATTTTTTTCCCGGGCCATGAAGCCTTGTTCTATTTCGTCCCGGGATTTTTGCTGCAGATTTTTGAACAGGGCGGCCGGCATGTTGGGCAAAGGGCCCTGGTCCATGTTTCCGAATTTTAAAAAATGGGCCCGCCGTTTGTCAAAGGCATGGGTTGCGCGTGATATGCTTTCCTTTTGTACATCTGTAAGTCTGGGGCTTTCCTGTGACCCGGACCTGTTCCAGAAGGCCTCAACCGCCCGGCGGATATCCGGGCGTATCCAGGGCCTGAAAAGCCGTTCAAGTTCGTCTGAATCAAAGTTCTGACAAATGCCGGAGACAATGGTTTCCAATCGTTCATCAAGATACCAGGCATTGCCGCCGGGGTAATCTATCCATGCCCCGGGCGAGGGGCCCAGGTCAAAAAGGTCGCAATGGATCGGTTTTCCTTCGGAGAGAAGGGACTCCCTGAGGATATAGGTAACTTTTTTCCGGGTTTTTACAAGGGCCAGATACATGGACAAATCATACCCGGGATTTGGTCTTCTGTATAGGAAAAAGGGCAGCCGGTCCTTGGGAAATGAAATTTTTTAAGCATCAGAACCTGGCTGCCGGGATCAAAGGCGTGTTGGTTGTTTTAATGGCCCTGGGATGTTTTATAGGACAGGGTCTTGATTCGTCTAAGGGTGTATTGCCGGGTGCCCAGGCCTATTTTTTCGGCGTAGTCCAGCTGGTGTTCCCAGTCCACATAGGGGTAAAGCCCCTTGAATTTGTCTTCTCCGGGATTCAGGTTTGTCGTTAAAATAGAACCCGGCAGGGCCATCTGCCCGTTGACAAGGTCTGCGCTGGCCTGGTCAATGGCAACCGGGTCGCAGGATGCCACCACGCCGATATCACTGCAGATGGGGGATTCGGAATAGGGCAGGCAGTCGCATTTGGGGGCAATGTCTGTGATGAAGTTAACGAACAGGGCTTTGCCTGTTTTGTTCTTGAGCACCCCGGCGGTGTATTCCATCATTTTTTCCAGAAAGACCGGAACCGACTGGTTCCAATTGATATTGATGGATTGGGTAGGGCACCGGACAATACATTCAGCACACCCGATGCACAGGTCTTTGTTGATGAAGGCTTTTTTCTCTTCAAGATATATGGCGCCGCCCGGACAATGTTCGACGCATTGGGCGCAGCCGATACAGGTTTTGCGTTTTATTTTGGGGCTGACATTGGAATGCTGATCCAGCTTCCCCCGGCGGGAGGCGCAACCCATGCCTAAGTTTTTAAGGGTTCCGCCGAACCCGGACAATTCATGTCCCTTGAAATGGGCCACAGATACCAAGGCGTTCGCATTTACAATTTCCGAACCGATATAAACGTTTTTACACTGTTTCAGGTCCACCTGTACGGGGGTCTCACTTTTTCCGAACAATCCGTCGGCAATGATCACCGGTGCTCCGTCCATGGAAGAATAGGAAAATCCGTTTTCGATGGCGGTTTTAATATGGGAGACCGCATCGGACCTTGTTCCCACATAGAGGGTGTTGGCATCGGTCAGAAAGGGGGTGGCCTTTGTCTGGCGAATGGTCTGGATCAGTTGCCGGATATAAATGGGCCGTATGAAAGCGGTGTTTCCCTTTTCTCCAAAATGAATTTTTACGGCAGCCAGATCCTTTGGTGATAAAATATGTTTGATTCCGGCTTTTTTCACCAGCCGGGACAATTTTTCGGGAAGATTTTCCCGGGATGTGGCAACCAGGTCCATGAAAAATACATCAGCACCCATCAATTCCTCCTTGGATTTTTCTGAAATTAAACAAATATTCCAGGCCGTTGCGTTTTATTTCATACATGGCCTGCAACATCTCTCCCAAAGCGCCTTCGGGGAAACCTTTACGGGAAAACCAAACCAGATAGGGTTCCGGAAGATCCACCAGAAGAAGACCCTTGTATTTTCCAAAGGGCATGCGCATGGCAGCCAGTTGGAGAAAGGCTGCTTTGTCAGGTGTAAGCGCCTGCCCCATCCCTATTCAAACGCCTCTTGGAAGGCCAGGGCTGTAATTTTTTTTTGTGCGGGCAGCTGTTTGATCGCTATCTCACACTTGAGGGCCTGGCTTTTGGTCATTTCCCGGCTTTGGGCCACCAATACAACCGGAAGCCGTCCCCGTGTGTATTTTGCTCCCCTGCCGGTATTGTGGGTGTCAACTCTGGCAGGCAGATCGTTGGTGATTCCGCAGTACAAGGACCTGTCCGCACATTTTAACAAATAGACCTGCCATTCTTTCACTCGCTGTCCCCGTTGATTTTGTCCCTTAGTTTGCCGGCACATTTGAATGTAACAACCCGCCTTTTTTCCAGCATCATGGATTTGCCCGTGGCAGGGTTTCTTCCCTTGCGCTGGGCTTTTTCATTTACCTGGAATTTTCCAAACCCTGAAATCATCATATCCTCTCCGGAAACAAGGGTTTCTTTGATTATTTCAAGCAAGGTCTCTATGGTATCTTTTGCTTTAGAGGGTGAAAGGTCGTTCTCTTCGGAGATTTTTTCAATGATTGTTGTTTTGGTGCAAGTCAAGGTTGAATGATTCCTTTTTCAAGTGTTTAAAATTTAATGGAATAATTACGTTTATTGGAGCAGAATGTCAAGGAATATAGGACCAAAAAGATTATCTTTTTGGATAGGGCGCAAAATTTATGGTTTTTCGGTTTGGGGATGCTCTTTTTTAAGACCCGATTGACACAAGATTTTATTTTTTCTATACCGTTCAGATGGAAATTTAAAAGAACAAAGCCCGGACAAAATAGATTGGACGGGTTTGGAGGCGGTGAGAAGATGGCATTGTTTTTAGTACAGCATGGCAAAAGTGTATCCAGGGATGTGGATCCCCAAAAAAAACTTTCCGATCTTGGATTTAGGGAGACCCAAAGGATCTCCCCGGTGGCAAAGGGGTACGGCATACCTGTTAAAAAAATTTTTCATTCGGGCAAGAAACGGGCGGAACAGACCGCCCGGATTTATCATGAAGCCCTGGAAATACAAGCTCCCATGGAGACGATTTCTGGGATAAATCCCCTGGACGATGTAAGGGCCTTTGCCGCCCGCATTGACCCTGACGCCAACTGGATGGTGGTGGGCCACATGCCCTTCATGGAAAGACTGGTATCCTATCTTACCACCGGATCCGAGGAAATCCGGGTCTACCGGTTCCAAAATTCCGGGATTGTCTGCCTGGAAGCAGAACAAAATGCGGATGGACAGCTGGACTGGTCGATCAAATGGACCCTGAACCCCCATATTACCTGATCTTCCCCAATCCCGGAGGTTCAATGGGAAGAATCTGGCCGATATCCAGTATTTTGAATCGGTCCGGATTCAATTGTTTTTGTTTTATGTGGCGGGCCAGATCCAGACCGGGATATCCGGCAGGTTCGCTTCCCAGGTGAAAGGTCCCCCATTGGGTGGGGATGAAATATTTTGCCCCAAGGTCTTCAAACCCTTTGATGGCCTCTGTTATGTTCATGTGCTGGTATTGCATGAACCACCTTGGGTGGTAGGCTGTGGTGGCCATGAAGGTATAGTCGATCTTGGGAAATTTTTGCCCGATTTCCCTGAATCCTTTGAAATATCCCGAATCCCCGCCAAAATAAAACGTCGTTTCAGGGGTTATCAGCAGGTAAGACGCCCACAAAGACCGGTTTCTTCCCTGGCCTATCCGCAGGGACCAGTGCTGGGCGGGAAGGCAGATCAACCGGGTCCCCTTGCCCAGTTCAATGGTTTCCCACCAGTCCATTTCGGTTACCAGGGGTTTGTTCATGTTCATGACCAGCTCTTTGAGCCCCTTGGGAACGAAAACCTTCGCATCCCGGGGCAGGCCTTTTACGCTGGATCGGTCCAGGTGGTCATAGTGGTTGTGGGATATCAGAATGTTCACTTCTTTTGTCTGACCTTGGGTTATCAGGTGGTTTAATTGGTCCAGGGTCAGGGCCGGGGGTGTCAGCCTTGCCAGCAGCAGGGCCCGTTTGGAAAAAATCGGGTCTGTTATCCAATAGGCGTTGTTAATGCGAATCAGAAATGTGTTGTGGCCGATCCACAAAATAAAATCGCCGGGTGTCTGTTCTATGCGGCTGGCTGTGTCCGGCAGAACCCTTGGAAGAAAGGCACGTTCCCGGTCGGTGTAGTCGGTGGAAGAGAAGAGTTTCCACCCCAGCACATCCAGAAAACTTTTATCCCCCATCTCCATCCAGGGGGCAAAGAAGCGACCGTCTTTCTCATGGGGGGCATACAGATCCTGGGCCTGTGTCGCTTCCACTTGAAGGGCCCAGTTTGTTTCTGAAAAATGTTTTTTCTCCGGGGAAGAGCAGGCAAACAATGCCGGGAGCAACAGCAAAAAAGACAAGAGACACCTTCGAAAAGACATCAGAGGCATCATGGCGTTACCTCGATTTTGATCACATTTTGAAATTGGCTGACCATGATATAGGTGGTCACTTCCATACACACCACTGCGGTGGTGGGGGTCTGGGCAAAAAATTTCATATGGGGATGGCGATCCAGGTACAAGGCCAGCAGATTTTCGAGGTGTTCGTCCAGGACCGGGAAGGCTTTTCCCGTCGCAGTGACAGAGATGGCATTGGTGATGTCTTCGGCTCTGTTTTGACTATTGGTGATCAACATGGCCACCCGGGGACTTGCCACAAGGTTCTCGTATTTCCGGGTGGTGCGGGGGGTCAGAAAAATGATCCGCCTCAAGTCGGCAGTGGCGGCAACTGCCACAATGCTTGCGTAGGGCTGGCCGTTTTTCTGGGTGGACAGGACAGACAGATCCTGGCTGTCAAACAAGTGTCTGATGGTGTCCAGGGCGTGTGCGGTTTCCATGGCAGTTCCTTTGAAAAGCTTAGGTGTTTGTCGGGGTGCAGGATCGACTTATTTTGGGGGTAAATCGTCGTGGCGGTGCCGTGAGGTCAAGGCCAGCGGCCTTGACCATGCCCCTGAGCATCCGGGTGAAAATATATTGATGAAACGGGTAGAGGATATACCAATAGGCCATGCCCGGCAATCCTTTGGGCAAAAACCGGGAGAGCAGGGTTATCTGGCAGAGGGTTTCGCCAATGGGGTCAATCCGGATTTCCAGCAACGCTTGTCCCGGAGTCCGCATTTCGGCCAGAAGCAAAAGTTTTGAGGGCGGTTTGACATCCAGAACCCGCCAGAAATCAAGGGCATCCCCCACCTGGAGCCTGTCTTTTGACCTACGGCCCCGGTTCAGCCCCACCCCGCCGGTAACAACATCCATAAGGCCCCGGATCTGCCACAGAAGATCTGCGGCATAATAACCGGTCTGGCCGCCCACTTTGTGAACGGCAGGCCAAAGTTTTCGGGCGCTTCCGTTTACGGGGGCACGGTACCCGCACTGGAGAATGGTGCCGCCGGCATAGGCGGAATCTCCGCAATGGGCCCATTCCGGGTATACAATCTGGCCTGCGTCTGTCCAGCAGGTGTCCACCTGTTCCTGGCGGATGCGGTCAACGGCCCTGCGGATGGCTTCTTTGCAGGTGATCAGTTCCTGGGGGATGAGGCGGGTGATAAAATTTTCCCTACAGACAGTGGGCAGGCTTAACCCTTCGGCCAATGGCCGGGCAATGGCTGCCGGCACTGGTGTGACCAGGTGAATCCACAGGGAAGACAGTCTCGGGGTCAATACCGGAACCCTAATCATCAACGGAGCGGGCAGACCGACCTGTTTGGCGAACAAGCAAAACAAATCCTGGTAGGTCAGCACATCGGGTCCACCGATATCAAATGTTTTCCCCCGGGTTTCCGGATTTTCCAGGCACCCTTTCAAATACCCCAGTACGTTGGTAATGGCAATGGGCTGGGTGGGCATTCTGACCCATTTGGGGGTCACCATCACCGGCAGGCGTTCCGTCAGGTACCTTAAAATCTCGAAGCTGGCACTGCCGGACCCCAGGATCATGGCTGCCTGCAAAATGGTGACCGGTACCGGGCCTTTTTTCAGAAGTTGTCCCACTTCATTTCTCGAAGCCAGGTGGGCACTGATATTTTTGTGGGTAATATCGCCCAGGCCCCCCAGGTATATGATCTGTTCCGCCCCGTTAGCGGCCGCGGCCCTGGCCATGTTCCGCGCGCCTTTTCTATCTGCATTTCGGTATCTGCCCTTTTGGGAGATCATCGAGTGGACCAGGTAATAAATGGTGCCGCAGCCTGAGACAGCGCTTTTCAGGGAATTTTCATCCATGATATCCCCTTTTACCAGCTCAACCATCGGATGGTGCCCCCAGGAGCGTCCGGCCATTTTTTCGATGGACCGGCCCATGGTCCGAACCCGATAACCGGATTCCAGAAGCAGGGGCACAAGGCGGCCGGCCACGTAGCCGGTTGCTCCGGTCACCAGAACGGTGGGGTATTTTTTTTGGGGATTATGGGTCATTGGGGGTGCGCCTTTTTTTTGAAAAAAGAGTTTCAATATGACATAAAATCTATATACTCATTGGAAAAATGTCAATGACAGCCTGTCTTTAAACTTCGAGATCAACGGATCGGTTTTTACACATACATTTTTCGGAGGTGCAAATGATGACTCCCATAAAACTTGGTATCAGTTCTTGTCTGCTCGGCAATCAGGTCCGGTATGACGGCGGACACAGCCATGACCGTTTTTTGACACAGACCCTGGGGCTTTTTGCAACCTATGTCCCGGTATGTCCGGAAGTGGAATGCGGTATGCCCATTCCCCGGGAGGCAGTTCGCCTGGTGGGAGACCCTGAAAATCCGCGTTTGGTCACCCAGAAAACAGGGATTGATAAAACCCGGCAGATGCAGGACTGGATACAAGGCCGGTTGAAAGACCTTGAACAGGAGGATCTGTGCGGATTTATTTTCAAGGGCAAGTCCCCCAGCAGCGGGCTTTACCGGATCCGTGTGTATGGGGATGACGGGATGATCCGTAAAACGGGTACCGGCCTGTTTGCCCGGGCCTTTACCCGGCATTTTCCCCGAATTCCGGTGGAAGAGTCGGGAAGGCTTTGTGACCCGGGGATCCGGGAAAATTTTATTGAACAGATCTTTTCCCTCCAGCGCTGGCGCCAGCTGCTTGGGACCCAGCGGACACTGGGCGGGCTGGTAACCTTCCATACCGTCAACAAATTGTTGATCCTGTCCCACAGCCAGGACATCTACAGACAGATGGGTCGCCTGGTTGCCAAGGGCAAACAGCAGACACCCGATCATTTGTTTGACGCCTATGAGCAATTGTTGCTCAAGGCCCTGGCCCTAAAAACCACAGTGAAAAAAAATATCAATGTGCTCCAGCATATCATGGGGTATTTTAAGCGCAACCTGACCAATGGTGAAAAGCAGGAATTACTGGCCATCTTTGATCAGTATGTTTCGGGATACCTTCCCCTCATCGTTCCCATCACCCTGATACGGCATTATGTGATGAAATACGATCAGCCCTGGCTGAAAACCCAGACCTATCTGAATCCCCATCCCTTTGAACTGAAATTAAGGAATTATTTTTAAGAAAGACCGCAAAAAAAACCGATGTTTAAGACGTCAAGGCGTTAAATGCTTTGACTTGGGACTGCAAAACACGATACTATAAGGACATGGGTACCCCCAGATCATTTGGATTTTAACCCGCCAGCAATCTGAAAACATCGGCGGTTCATATACCGCTTAGATCGCCTCCACTTCATTAAGGAGCCACTGCTCATAAAATGACAATTATCGCCATGATTCGTTTCGTTTTTATTTTGGGGCTTGTTTTTACAAGTCCTTGCCGGGCAAGCGATTCAGTAATAAATTTAAGCCCTGAAGAAAGGGCCTGGATCAACGAACAGCACATTGTCCGGGTACGCATCGGCCATGCGCCGCCATTTATGGTTGCCGATGGAAACATTAAGGGAATCGCCATAGACTATCTGACACATATATCTGATCGTAACAAGATTCAACTCAAATATGTCGGTGAATCTGAAGTGACCTGGCCTGCAGCACTTGAGTATATAAAACAGCATCAGGTGGTGGACATGGTTCCCACCGCAAAAATTACCCCGGAGCGGCAAAAGGACATGCTCTTTACCGATGAGTATATTTTTTCGCCATGGGTTATCTTTACCCGGACAGATTCGGAGTTTGTCGGTTCAATGGATGACTTGAACCAAAAAATTGTGTCTGTGGAGGAAGGGTATGTCATCCACCAGAAATTACAACAAGAGTATCCCGGTATCCGTCTGAAGGTTGTGCCGGCCGATTCGAAAGATTTTACCGAACAAGGAGTGAAAGATCTGTCCACTGGCCTTGCGGATGCCTATATCGGCAATCTTTTGTCCACCACGTATCTGCTGCAGACCCGGGGGTATACGAACATAAAGGTGGCAGCCCCGACCCCCTTTGGCAACCACAACCAGGCCATGGCCGTCCGCAATGACTGGCCGGAGCTGGTCGGCATTATCAACAAGACCCTTGCTGCCATGACGCCCGGGGAACATGCCGCCATCCGAAACAAGTGGCTTGCCATTCGATATGAACATGGGATAAGTGCAGCAGATGGCGTCCAGTTGTTTTTAGGGGCTGCCGGCCTTGCAGGGGTGTTGGTGCTGTTTTTTCTGTTCTGGAACAGACGGCTTAAAACAGAGGTGACCGTCCGGAAAAAAATTGAAACAGCCCTCCGTGAAAGTCGGGAGCGGTTTGAAAGGGCGTTTGAGAATCATCCGGATATGTTTGTCATTTACGATACCCAATTAAAAATTCGATACATCAATGGGGCCTGTGTCCGGCTCACGGGCCGGCCGGAATCCGATTTTATCGGCAGGCGGGAAGAGGAAATCTGGCCGCCCCAGGTGTATTCCCGCTATCTGCCGGCGCTTAGGCTGGCCCTGGACACCGGGACCCTTCAGACCCTGGAAACAGAGCTCCAATTTTCAGAGGGCAGGTCCAACAGCTATCTTAAGATTAGCTGCATTCCCCTGCTGGACACCAAGGGCAAGGTAATTGAGATCCTAAGCATCACCCATGACCTGACCGAGGACAAAAAAACAAAGGCCAAACGCCTGGAACTGGAGGCTGCATTGACACAGGCCCAGCGAATGGAATCCGTCGGGCGCCTGGCGGGCGGGGTGGCCCATGACTACAACAATGCCCTCAGCGTGATTATCGGTTTTACAGAGCTTGCGGCAGCCGAGGTGGACCCGGCATCTTCCCTGCGGTCGGACCTGGATGAAGTTCTTCTGGCGGCAAAACGTGCAACCGATATTACCCGGCAACTATTGGCCTTTGCCCGCAAGCAGACCATCGCCCCCAAGGTGATTGACCTGAACAAGCATGTGGCCATAATGCTCAAAATGCTCCAGCGCCTCATCGGCGAGGATATTTCCCTTGCCTGGCTGCCCAAGGCAGGGCTGTGGGCCGTTAAAATGGACCCCTCCCAGCTGGATCAGGTTCTGGCAAATCTGTGCGTCAATGCAAGGGATGCCATCTCGGGCGTGGGTAAAATCACCATTGAAACAGAAACGGCAGTGTTTGATGCCGCCTATTGTTCAGACCACCATGGGTTTGTTCCGGGCGAGTTTGTCACCCTGGCCGTGAGCGACAATGGCTGCGGTATGGACAAGGAAATACTGGATATTGTTTTTGAACCGTTTTTTACCACAAAGACACCGGATAAGGGCACAGGACTTGGATTATCAACGGTTTACGGCATTGTTAAACAGAACAACGGATTCATAAATGTCTATAGTGAAAAGGGGGTGGGCACCACCATTAAGATCTACCTGCCCCGGAACGAAGGCACGGCTGCTGCCCCCCGAAAGGAAAGCACGGAAGAAATTGTCCGGGGTCGCGGTGAAACACTTTTGATTGTTGAGGATGATGCTGCCATCCTCAAACTTGCCCAACAGATCCTGACCGGATTGGGCTACACCGTGTTGACCTCCGGTAAACCCCGAGACGCCATCCGGCTGGCAGGGGAATATGCAGGAAAAATTCATCTGCTGGTCACCGATGTGATCATGCCTGAAATGAACGGACTTGAGCTAAAAAAGTGTCTGCAATCGGTTCGCCCGGACTTAAAGTGCATCTTCATGTCCGGATACACGGCCAATACCATTGCCCACCACGGTGTTCTTGACAAGGGCGTGAACTTCATCCAAAAACCCTTTTCAAAAAAAGACCTGGCAAAGAGGGTTCGAAATGTATTGGATGGAGAAAAAGGGGATACCCAGGAATACATATCCAATGCTTAAGTTTTATCCGAAAAACGCTTTGAGTCGTCTGAATTTTTGTGTTTCTTCCCTGTGGAGACGATGGGCGGATGCCAGATCAATTTTTTCAAACTGAACAATGTCTCCGGGGGTGGTTTGTGCCACCCTGGGCAGGTCCGTGGAAATCACGGTGGCGATTTTGGCATACCCGCCAACGGTCTGTTCCACCAATAGAATGATGGGCTGTTCATCGGGTGGGATCTGGATGCTGCCGGGCATGGCCGGTTCCGAAACAATGCTTTTGGGCATGTTTTCTTTTATGGGAACAGCCCTGCCCTGTAAGCGGTAGCCCATGCGGTCCGCCTTTGTCGTCACCATATAGGGGGTGCCCAGCAGGGGGGAGGCATCCATATCAAAATAATGGTCCTGGGGGCCGCAAATCACCCGGATAAGGGCATGGGTCGGATATTTTGGGATATCTTTCCGGGGCAGGGCCCGGGGGATTTTGAGCAAGACGGCTCCATGGGTTTCAAGGATATCCCCTTGCTGAAGGGGTCTTCCCATGAATCCGCCGATTTTTCCCCCCACATAGGTGGCATAACTGCCCATGACTTTGGCAACCTTTATGCCGCCGCTGACGGCAAGATAGGCTCTGCACCCCTGTTGAACCATGGAGATGGTCAGGATATCTTTGGGCCTGACCCGGATGGACGTCCATTGTTCAACCGGTTTATCATTCAGGGTCATGGCCATTTTTGCACCGGTGAGGGCAATGTCCATTTCTTTTAGTATTTCAATTTTCGGTCCCATGACGGTTATCTCAAGGCCGGCACAGGTGTCCTGGTTCCCCACCAGCAGGTTCCCCACCTGAAAGGCAAAAAGGTCAAGGGCGCCGGAAACCGGTACTCCCATTTGCTGAAATCCGAATCTGCCCCTGTCCTGAACCGTTGTAAAGCCGCCCGGGGCAAAAATTTTTAATGCTGTCATCTGTCTTCCTCCTGCCGGGCAATCCGTGAAAACTGTTGTTCAGATATGGGAATAAATTTTATGCGATCTCCGGCCTTATACAAAAAAGGAGTGGTGCGGTCCGGTGCAAAGAGTTTTAAGGGAGTTTTCCCGATGAGCTGCCATCCGCCGGGGCTTGCGATGGGGTACATGCCGGTCTGGTTGTTGGCGATGCCCACCGATCCTTCGGGAACGCGCATGCGGGGGGTTTCAAGCCTCGGAGTGAACAATCGTTTGTCCAGTCCGCCCAGAAAAGGAAAACCCGGGGTAAATCCCACCATATAGATCAGATACTCAGGATGTGAATGGATTTGGACCACCTGATCCGATGTCAGGCCATGGGCCTTTTGCACATTTACCATATCCGGCCCGAAATCCCCACCGTAACAGACCGGAATTTCAACTAGTCTGGCAGGTTCCAGCTTAAGGGTTTTAAGGCTGGTTTCAAGCCGTTCAATCACGGGAAAAAGGGCGTCCGGACAGGTTTCTCCCGGATCATAGATAATCAGAATAGACCTGTAGGTGGGAATAATTTCTCCCACGCCCAAAGGCTTCTTGTTTTCCAGAGCTTTGGCCATGGCCCTGACCCTGGCATTGATCGTCGGGTCAATGCCCTCTCCGAATTCAACCAGAAACCCAGTGTCTCCTGCCAGACGGTATACGGCTTTTTCAAATAGTCCGCTTGCCATCATCAGCTTTTTTCTCCCATGGGTCTTACCTGAATATCATTTGCACCCAGCACTTGTTTGATCGTTCGGACCAGATTGACAGCCTCCAGGTTGTCTCCGTGGACGCAAAGGGTCTGGACGTAAAGCGCAATAGTACTGCCGTCGACGGCGGTGACAAATCCTCTGGCCATGTCCAGGGCCCGTTGGGCCACTGTACCTGGGTCGGAGATGACGGCTCCCGGCAGTTTTCTGGACACAAGGGTTCCCTCCGGGGTATAGGCCCGGTCGGGAAAGGCTTCATACACCACCTTCAGCCCCACTTCCTCTCCCATGCGCCGCATGGTTTCCCCTTTTTTGCCTGCCAGTGCAACAAAATAGAGGCTCGGATCAAGGTCCATGATGGCCATGGCAATGGCCCGGGCGGTCGCTTCATTTTCAACGGCCTCAAGATAAAGGGCCCCGTGGGGTTTTACATGCTGGAGTCGGGTTTTGTGAACCCTGCAGAAGGCGCCAAGGGCCCCGACCTGGTAAAGGATGTATTGCCGGACCTCCTCTGGTGTACAGGCCATGTTTCTGCGGCCAAACCCCAGAAGATCCGGATACCCCGGGTGGGCACCGATACCCACCCGGTTTTCAACGGCAAGCCTCACGGTTTTTTCCATTACCGAAGGATCACCTGCATGCCAGCCGCAGGCAATGTTGGCAGAAGATATATGGTCCATGACCTTTTCGTCCATGCCCATGGGCCAGGCGCCGAAGCTTTCGCCCATGTCGCAGTTTAAATCAATAAAATTCATAGGTTTTCTCCTGTCTAATGGGTTGCCATGAGGTTGGGCAGGTACAGGGCAATTTCCGGAAAAATGGTCAGAATGACGGTTGTCAATAACATTAAAAAGAAGAATGGCAGGGCGTACCTGGCAATCTGCAGGATGGGCTCTCCGGTCAGGCCCTGGATTACAAACAGGTTAAACCCCACGGGCGGGGTGATCTGGCTGACCTCTACCATTAAAATAAGATAGATGCCGAACCAGATGGGATCAAATCCGGCTGCTGTCACCATGGGCAGGGCAATGGGCAGGGTCATGACCACAATGGAAAATCCGTCCAGCAGGCATCCCAGAAGAATATACACCCCTCCCAACAGCAGCATGAGCATGTAGGGCGACAGGTTCAGGTCCAGAATTGCCTGGGTAATGGCCGCAGGAATTCCCAAAAACCCCATGACCCGGGATAAAAACCCGGCCCCCACAACAATGAGCATGATCATGGCATTGGTTTTGACCGCCCCCATGAGACACTCAAACAAAATTTTCCCGTTCATCTGGCGGTTGAGGGCTGCAAAGACAAAGGCCCCGAAAACCCCCAGGGCCGCAGCTTCTGTGGGGGTGGCAAATCCGCCGTAGATACTGCCCAGAACCATGAGAATCAACATAAAGGTGGGGGCAAGATCCTTAAGCCCCATGATCCGGTCTGCCCAGGAATAGCTGTCCTGGGTCCGGGGGGCGATTTCCGGATTTCTGATGCCCCGGTAAATAATGTAGCAGGCATAAATTCCGGCAAGGAGCAGCCCGGGTAAAATTCCGGCCATGAACATTTTCCCGATGGACACCTCTGCCAGGATGGCATAGATGATCATGATCAGGGAAGGGGGGATTAAAAACCCCAGGGTGCCGGCCCCGGCAAGGGAGCCCATGGAAAGGCTTTTGTCATACCCCAGTTTTTCAAATTCCGCCAGGGTGATCCGGCCCACGGTGGCGGTGGTGGCGGCGCTGGAGCCGGATACGGCTGCAAACAGGGTGCAGGAGACAATGTTCATGAGCAATAGTCCCCCGGGCAGGCGATAGAGCCAGGGAACCAGGGCCTTGAACAGCTTTTCAGAAATTCCCGACCGATAGAGAATTTCTCCCATGAGAATAAACAGGGGCAGGGCCACATATTCCCATTTTTCAATGGTGGCCCACAAAGAGGAGGCCATATTGCTGCCGGCGGGCAGGGTTCCGAACACCGTCATGCCGATGAACCCGACGATAAATAAGGCAAAGCCCACCCAGACGCCTGCGGCCAGGGCCAGGAAAAGGACGCCGAACACCACGCAGGTCATGATCAAAAGGTTTTCTTCCATTATACCACCTCCTCATGGGTAGAGATGGCCTGGAAGGTTTTCATGCTGGTGGCAACCAGCTGAACAAAAAAGACACCGGCCCCCATGAGCATGACAGTCTGGGGTATCCACAGGGGCGTGTGGGTCAGGGTGCCGGAAGTTGAGCCATAGCATATGGCCGATTGCACCATTTTAAACAAGTACCACCAGAGATACCCCATGAAGGCCGTGGTGATCAGGGTGGCCATAAAGGTGATGATTCTGGCGGCTTTCGGAGGTAAAAATCCCAGAACCAGTGTGATTCGGATATGGGCTTTTTCCTTAAGGCAGTATCCTGCCCCCAGAAAGATAATGGCCGCCAGGCCGTATGCGCTGTACTCGTCAGCGATCAATGTTGTCTTTTCAAATAGATTCCAGATAAAAATTTCCACCAGAATCAGAAGTGTCATCAGCCCTAAAATCACAGCGGAAATTTTGCCTGCAAATTGGCTTAAATTGTCTGCCAGCCGTATCAATTTTTTCATTCAGATCACCAAAGGGTATGGTAATGGACCCCTGGAGGCCCATTACCACGGGATTGACTCAAGATAAAGTTAAAACAAGCAAATGCTTCTAACGGCCCGTGATCTGGTAATACTGGGTCAGAACCGCCTGGGCATCCGCTCCCGCCTTTGTGGCCCATTCTGCTCTCAAGCGTTCGCCTACGGCATTGAGCTGGGCCCGGAATTCCTTGTTCACCGGGGTAATGGTCATCTTGTTTTCCATGAGAGTGGCCCGGCTTTTCCGGTCCATGTCCCCGGCAAGGTTCCACATGTCGTCTTCCATCTGGGCGGCTATTTCAAGAACGATTTCCTGGGTTTTTGTGTCCAGTTTGTCCCAGGCAGCCTGGTTGACATTGATCATGTTCACAGAGCCCACAATATTGATGGGGGTGAAATATTTTAAAATTTCCCAGGCCTTTGCATCAACCCCCGAAGGAGAAGAGGTGTACATGGAATCCAGGAGGCCTGCTTTCATGGCCGGGTACACTTCTGAAAAGGGCATTTTTCTGGCCGCAATCCCCGTGGCTTCTCCAAAGGCAAGGCCGGTTCCGTCATAGACCCTCATTTTCAGGCCCTTCAGATCGGCTTCAGACTGAATCGGGCGCTGGGTGTAGATGCCGGAAAAAGGCCAGATGGAGGTGTAGAGGGTCATCTGGTTGAATTTTTTCAATTGTTTGGCATACACGGGTTTTGCCAGCTGGTACAAAAGGCGCTGCTCAAAGGCGTTGGTGGAGATAAAGGGCTGGGCTGTCAGGGCCAGTACCGGGGCATCTCCTTCAACCATGCCCGTTGGAATCTCGGCCACTGCCAGCTGGCCTTCGGCAACCGCCCTTAACAATTCCGGTCCTTTAAATCCAAGGGAAGCCCCGGGGTGCAGCACAATGGTCAACTCTCCATTGGTGGCTTTGGCCACCTTGTCAGCAAACTCCTGTGCCCCCTGGGAGTGGAAATTGCCCGCAGGGTAGTTCAGGTGCAGATCCCATTTGGTTTGTGCCATGGCATTGGAAAATACAGCTAAAGAAAAGATCAAACCCATTAAACCCATTAATACCCGTTTCATTTTTTTCTCCTTATTGTGTGAAAAGTTTATCTTATAAGCGTTTTCACGCTGGTACATCTGTTCAGGATGTCATGAAAACAATGATTCGCTGTCTGAAAGTTCGTATGTGGTCTTCTATCAGTTCTTTTAAGCGGTCCCCCTCTTTTTTGTCCAGGGCTTCAATGATCAGTTCGTGTTCCTGGAACACCGACTCATAATGGTCCTTGATCGGTTTTTTGGGGTCGATGATATTGTCATAGGATAAATAGGAGAGGCGTTTGGCCTCGGTCCTGATATCCTGGGCCGCCCGGAAGAGAAATTCATTCTGGGAACACCGTGCAAAATTCATATGGAACTCATGGTTTGCTTCCACCAGTTCGAAGACGTCGTTTGCCGTAATGGCCCTTTGGACCTCCAGGTTGGCGGCGCGCATACGCTGGATAAAATTGGAACACTCCTTATGAACGGCGATATCCACCAGGCCGATTTCAATGATGTTCATGCCTTCAAACATGGCCTTGGTGTTTTGCAGGGTAATGGGCCGGACAATTACCCCTCTTTTGGGGTGGGACTCTACCATTTTTTCTCCGTGGAGGCGAACAAGGGCTTCCCGTATGGGGGTCCTTCCGATGCCCAGGGCTTCCACCAGCTGATTCTCTTCCAGGTGCTGGCTGGGTTGGTATTCCAGACAGATAATTTTTCTGACAATGGTTTCATAGGCAATGACAGCCAGGGGCTGTTTGGGAATTTTTTTTGATATGGACGGATGACGCATAGCTTGCATTTGCCTTTTTTTGGTGGTGTTCCCGGGACAAAAATATACTTGACATAGATTCAAAATATATGTCAAGTATATTTTGAAAAATTCAGCTTGCGTTTCCAAAAAATTGAACCGGCCAGACCCACACTAGCATAAAAAAAGGAGAAATTTCAATGGACGAAAAAAACCATATCATCACATCCCCGGTCATGGGAACTTTTTACAGGTCGTCGGCACCCGGGAAGGCCGCTTTGGTGGAAGAGGGTCAGGCCATCACCCCATCCGATATTGTTTGCATGATTGAATCCATGAAAATTTTTACGGAACTTCGCTGTGAACATCCCGGCATTGTAAAGCGATTCCTGGTGGAAAACGAAGACCCTGTCATGAAGAATCAGGCATTGATAGAGATTGAAATTCATTAAACAAGGTCCCGGAGGGAAACGGATGTTTAAAAGGATATTAATAGCAAACAGGGGAGAAATAGCCCTGAGAATTATCCGGGCCTGCAGGGAAATGGGCATCAAAACGATTGCGGTTTTTTCCGATGCAGACAAGGACAGTCTCCATGTGAAATTTGCAGATCATGCCGTCAATATCGGCCCGGCCCTGAGCCGGAAAAGCTATTTGAACATGGCGTGCATCATTGGGGCGGCCAAAGAGACAGGGGCCGATGCCATCCATCCGGGATACGGGTTTCTTTCGGAAAATGCCGAATTTGCAAAGGCCTGTTTTGATGGGGGGATCACCTTTATCGGACCATCTGCCCATACCATTGCCATGGCCGGTGACAAGTCTGCTGCCCGAAAGATCCTGACTGAAATGGGCATCCCGGTTATTCCGGGCAGTGATGATATTGTCGTCTCCCCGGAGGCGGCCTGCAGTATTGCGGACAGGGTCGGGTATCCGGTGATCCTAAAGGCAGCCGGCGGGGGCGGCGGCCGGGGCATGCGAATCGCCCGCACCCCCGAAGAACTATCATCGGCCTTTGCCGTTGCCGCAGGTGAGGCCGGAGCGGCCTTTGGAAATCCCAACTTATATCTTGAAAAATATATTGAAAAACCCCGGCACATCGAGATTCAGATTTTGGGGGACAGTCATGGCAATTATATCCATTTAGGGGAAAGAGAATGCAGCATCCAGATGAGATACCAAAAGCTCATCGAAGAATCTCCCTCTTGTTTTGTGGATGAAACGCTTCGCAGAAAATTGGGCGAAACCGCCATCCGGATTGCAAAAGCGGTCAACTATACCAACGCAGGCACCATGGAATTTCTGGTGGACAAAGATAAAAATTTTTATTTCATGGAAATCAATGCCCGGGTCCAGGTGGAACATCCGGTCACAGAAGCTGTCACCGGTATTGATATCGTGGAACAGCAGATCTTGATGGCCGCAGGCCGGGCCTTAGCCATAAAACAAGAGGATGTCCGGTTCAATGGGTGGTCCATGGAGTGCCGGATCAATGCTTCGGACCCCAATGACAATTTCATGCCGTCTCCCGGCCAGATTGCGTCTGTCATCTTCCCCGGCGGGCCGGGGGTTCGAGTGGATACCCATATTTATGATAACTACATGGTCACCCCGTTTTACGATTCCCTCATTGGAAAGCTGATTGTCTGGGCCAAGGACAGACCGTCTGCCATCAGGCGCATGCAAAGGGCATTGGCGGAATTTGAAATCACGGGGATCGAAACCACCATCGGGTTTTATCGGCGGGTATTTGAAAATGAACAATTTCAGAAAGGGGAGATTGACACCCATTTTCTGGATACCATGGGACAAACAGCAAAGCGAGGATGATATGACAGACAGCGTATGGCTCCAGGACTTAACCTGGGAGGAAGTGCGGGAAAAACTGGATCAGGGTTCAAAAACCATTTTACTTCCCTTTGGCAGCACAGAACAGCATGGGCCCCACCTGCCCTGTGGTACTGATACCATGGTGGCCATGACCCTGGCCCAGGATGCGGCTGAAAAAACCGGGATTCTGGCTGCACCTCCCCTCTGGTTCGGATGGAGTCCCCATCACATGGTATTGCCCGGCACCATCACCATCCGTCCGGATATATTGGCGGAAATGGCATTTGATATCATCACCTCCCTTCACCATCACGGGTTTGAAAAATTTGTATTGATCAATGGCCATCGCATCGTCAACATTACCTGGATGCAGATGGCGGGTGAACGGGCCAAACGGGAGCTTGCGGCAAAAGTGGTGATCTTTGATCCGGCCTATATGTCCAAGACCATCACCCAAGGACTCGGCTGGGGGCCGGTGGGCCATGCAGAGGAGATAGAAGGCTCCCACATGATGTACCGATATCCGGATCTGGTGAAGATGGATCGGGCCATTGACAATCCCCATCCTAAAAGTGAGTTGTACAGCGTGGATCCGTCCTATACAGAGGATACCCTCTGCTATCTGCCATCCAGCCCGGAAGAGATGAAACACCTGACGCTCAAATCCAAAGGCACCACAGGAGAACCTTCCAAGGCAAGTCGTGATGGCGGTAAAATTTACCATGACCATCTGGTGTCCCGGCTGGTAGAGGTCATCACCCTGCTGGAAAGAAACAACCCATAGCTGCAGGATAGGTCTATTTCGACCATACCCGGGTGATATTTCTATAGTCCATGGAAAAATTTGACATTGACTGTCGATACTTATATTCTTGTTTTTAAATTTTGGAACGATAGCAGTGTGAGACGCGTTTTATACCCTTATCCCGGGACTGAATGATTTATACACGAATGAAAATTCTAGTGATCCTCCTGTTTTGCATGGCTCTGTTTTCAGGCTGTGCGGGCCCTGGAACGAAAAAATCAAGCCCTTTTGCCGAAAAAGGCATCCTGGACCTTCGAAACTGGAATTTTGAAAAAGACGGCATTGTCGCTTTAAATGGCCAATGGGAATTTTTCTGGCAGTCTCTGTTGAACCCCCAACCCCTTCATTCGGAAAGCCCCCCGAAACCCACTGGATATTATGATTTTCCCGGGGTCTGGAACAACCAGAAAGTCAGTGGAGGCCGCTACCCCTCCGAGGGGTATGCCAGTTTTGCCCTCACCATTTTTCATAATGGGCCCCAGGGGCAATTGTCGCTTGAGATCAAGGATATGGCCTCGGCCTATACCCTATATGCCGACGGCAGAAAAATCAGTTCAAACGGCGTTGTCGGAAAAACCCGGGACACCATGATTCCTGAATTTAAGCCCGCCACCGTCCAATTTCCCCTTTCGGAAAATCCGGTAAAACTGGTGCTGCACATATCCAATTTTCACCATCGGAAAGGCGGCCCCTGGTCTGTGATTAATTTGGGCAGCATAGATCAGATTCAGGAAAAACAGACCCGGTCCTTTTTTTTAAATACCTTTTTAATCGGCAGTATTTTCATCATGGGGCTTTACCATCTCGGTTTGTTCATCATCAGTCAGAAGTTTAAACCCGCCTTGTATTTCGGCCTTTTCTGCTGTGTGATCACCCTAAGATCCCTTGTTGTCAATGAACGATACCTGCACACCCTGTTGCCAAAGATAAGCTGGGGCCTGCTGTTGAAACTGGAATATGTGACCTTTTACCTGGCGGTGCCCTTGTTCGGCATGTTTATGTTTTTGCTTTTTCCCAGGGAATTTCCCAAAAAGAGTTTACAGGCTGTCCAGGTCTTTGCCCTTGTTTTTTCTTCAAGCGTCATCCTGCTTCCCGCCCGGTTTTTTACCCATACCCTTTTGTCATACCAGGCGTTTACGCTTCTGTCCTGCACCTACCTTATCTTTATTCTGTATAAGGCGCACAAAAAAAGGCGGGACGGCATAACCGCTCTTTCTATTGGGTTTATGTTTTTATTTTTGTCCGTGATTTATGATATTCTTCAGGCCAATGAGATCCTTGAAACCGGCTTTTTTCTTCCCATCGGTATCTTCATCTTTATTTTTTCCCAGGCCTCGGTTCTGTCCTTCAGGTTTTCACGGGCACTGGACAGGGTTGAAATGCAGAAACATCTTTTGGTAAAAACCAATACCGCCTTTCGAAAAGAGGTCAGTGAAAGAAAAAAGATGGAGGGAAGACTCCAACAGGCACAGAAAATGGAAGCCATCGGTACCCTGGCCGGGGGGGTTGCCCATGATTTGAACAATGTGTTGAGTGCCCAGGTCGCTTATCCTGATTTGCTTTTGATGGATCTTCCCGAGAACAGCCCGTTGAGGGACCCGATTATCCAGATTCGGGAATCCGGAGAGAAAGCCGCTGCAATTGTACAGGATTTGCTGACCATGGCAAGGCGGGGGCTTATTATCAAGGATGTCACAAATTTAAATACCATTGTTAAAACCTATCTGGACTCTCCGGAATGTAAACGACTGAAAAAATTTCACCCCAATGTCGGTTTCACAACCCAACTTGACCCGGGCCTGCTCAATATTCTGGGGTCCCCGGTCCATTTGTTCAAGACGATCATGAACCTTATCAACAATGCAGCAGAAGCAATGCCCGATGGCGGGAATATTCTCATCTCCACGGAGAATCAATGCCCTAGTAACGTTGGGGATAAAAAAGAAGAGACATCTGCCGTTCTGAAAATTTCAGATACAGGAACCGGTATTGAATCCCATGATATAAAGCGGATCTATGAACCGTTTTATACAAAAAAAGTCATGGGAAAAAGCGGGACCGGTTTGGGCATGGCAGTGGTTTGGGGTACGGTAAAGGATCATGGCGGGGAAATTGATGTCCACAGCATTCCCCATAAAGGCACTGTTTTTACCCTCTGTTTTCCAACAACCCAGCGAGAACTCTGTGATCCCAAAATCGCCTTGCCCCCTGAAGCGTACCAGGGAAACCAAGAGTCTGTACTGGTGGTGGATGATGTGGCGGGGCAACGGCATATTGTATCTGAAATTTTAGGGAAACTTGGGTATTGTGTCACGGCAGTGGAAAGCGGTGAAAAAGCAGTTGAATATATGAAAACAGGGTCTGCAGATCTTTTGATTCTCGACATGATAATGGATCCGGGGATTGACGGGTGCGAAACATACAGACAAATCCTCACCTACCATCCAGGGCAAAAGGCGCTTATTACCAGCGGTTTTTCAGAGACATCCCGTGTGAAAGCCGCCCGCAAACTGGGTGCCGGGGATTATATCAAAAAACCATATACATTTGAAACCCTGGGGTTTGCCGTGAAGAAAGCTTTGGAAAAATAAAAGGGCGAGATCCGCCAGGGCGTTAGAGCCATGCCGCACCCAGTACACCGGCAGAATCCCCCAGCATGTTTTTTAAAACAGGTGTGGCCGTGCCCTTATGAAAGGCATAGCCGGATACGCGATCGGCGCCGATATCGTAAAGCTCATCAATATTTGACAGTCCTCCCCCGAGGACAACGGCATCCGGATCAAACATGGACACAAGACCGCCCACCACCCTTCCGAAATCCTCCAGAAATTGCAGGAATATCCGGCTGCAGTGGGGGTCCTGGCTCCTGAATCCCATGACAATCTCCTTCATTTTCATGGGCCTGCCAAAGGCCTCATGAAAAGAAGCTTCCACCCCTGATCCGCTGATTTTTGTCTCCACACATCCCCGGTTTCCGCAATAGCATTTTCTGCCAAGGGGATCTATGGCAAAATGTCCCCACTCTCCTGCCATTCCATGCAGCCCTTTCCATAGGGTGTTGTTGATGCAGATCCCGCCGCCGCAGCCGGTGCCCATGATGATTCCCAGCAGGGTCCCATATCCTTTTCCCGCCCCCTTCAGGGCCTCAATATACGTAAAACAATTGGCATCATTTTCCATTGCTATTTTCTGGCCCAGAAGCTGTTCCAGGTCATGGCGAAACGGCTTTCCAATGAGGCAGGTGGTATTTGCCTTGTGAATGATCCCGGTTCTGCGGTCCATGGCACCCGGGATGCCAATGCCCACAGAAAAGGGGTGATCGCCGGGGATTTGGCCTGCTGTGTCCAGGATCTGTTCATGGGTTGCATTTAAAACCAGAGAATACACCTTGTCCTTTGGTGTTGGAATGCGGCTTCGATGCAGTTCCGTCCCATCGGGTGACAACAATACGCTTTCTATTTTTGTGCCCCCAAGATCGATTCCAATCCGGTAGTTTCCCATTTTGTATCCTTTGCGTTATCCAAAGTTCCTGAACATGAAATACTGAGGGGTCAAAAATTTGTCAATGGATTTAATATTACAATCCTGGCATGCCTGAAGTTTCCTTGACAAGAAGGGAGGTCCTGTCCTATATTCCATTATTTCACAGCCTGACATTTCAGGTTTTTTTATTCCCGGCGGAAATCATGGAAAACGACTATCAAGACAAGAGCAGATCACAGGCAAAAAGAGAGGCAGAATCGCTTCAGGAACTCGGAGAAGAACTCATCAAATTGTCCAGGCAGCAATTGGAAGGGATGGGTCTTCCCGATGCGCTGCACAATGCCTTGATAGACGCCGGATCTATTAAATCCAACATTGCAGCCAGACGGCAGCGGCAGTTCATCGGAACCCTGATGCGGGATGTGGATCCGGAACCCATCCGCCGGGCATTGCTGGAAACCCTTACCGGCCTTTCCGTTGAAGCTGAACTTGTCAATGAGGCTCGGATGTGGCTGGAAAGACTATCAACAGGTGATCCGGCTATCATGGACTCGTTTATGGGGCTCTTTCCGGGGCTGGACCGTCAGCGGCTGCGGCAGCTTGTGAGAAATATCAAAAAAGACAAACCAGCCGGCAAGTCTTCCAAATCCTCAAAAGCATTGGAACACTTCATCATCACAGGCATGAATGACAAAGGGATATCTTGAAACACCGTTGATGGAGACCTTATCTCAATAAAAAGCCGATACCCCATTGGCCACGCGCCTCATACTCGGCCGGCGGCCATGGGGTGACTTGGGTCAGGCGTGTTTTGAAATCGACATCTGCTGGGATCTAACCCAGGTGTTTTGTAATAGCTTGAAAATATCCTTTGGCATATCAGATGGCAGATCCACAAAAGAAAAATCCTGATTGATATCAACGCTTTTAATGTATTTGCTGTCAAGGCCGGCTTCATTTGAAATGGCCCCCACAATATCTCCTGCCCGGACGCCGTGGGAGTGTCCCACCTCAATGCGATACCGTTCCATCCCTTTTTTCAGGGGCATTCCGGGAATCTCCCTTGGCAAAGCTGCTTTTTTAACGGGGACGGCTTTTTTCTTTTTGGGCACAGCATCCACCATTGGCTGGGCTGTTTTTACAAATACAGGCTTTTTGTCAGCCAGGGGTTTTTCTCTGGCAGCCAGGGGTTTTTTCCTGGAAAAATCCTCCCGGTCGGGTCGGACCTGCCGTTCCGGCCGGGTTGTTTTTGTTTTCAACGGGGGCTGTTTGTATTCTTTCCGGTCTGCCAGCAGGAAGGGTGTATCCCCATGGGCCAGCTTCGCAAGGGCGGCAGCCACATTGGCGACCGGGAGATCCTGTTCAAGGGCATAGGCCTCGATCAATTCCTGGAAAACACCCAGGTCCTGGGAGGTAAGGGTCTGGGTGATGGCCTGTTTAAAGTCTGCCACCCGTTTTTTATTGATGTCCTTGTCCGAGGGGAGTAATATTTCTTCGATAGGGCGTTTGGTGGCTCTTTCCAGAACATTGAGCATCCAGCGCTCGTTTCTGTTCACGAACAGGATGGCTTCCCCTGACCTGCCAGCCCTGCCGGTCCTGCCGATTCTGTGGATATAGGGCTCTGCCTTGGGCGGCATGTCATAATTGATCACATGGGAGATCCGTTCCACATCCAGGCCCCTGGCAGCCACATCCGTTGCCACCAGGATATCGATATGCCCGCTTTTCAGCCGGCTGATGGTCCGTTCTCTGGCATTCTGGGCGATGTCCCCGTTCAGGGCTTCTACTTTGAATCCCTTGTCCTCAAGGCTTTTTGCCACCTCAAGGGTAGCGGTTTTGGTTTTGACGAACACGATGACCCCGTCATAGGTGGCGGCTTCCAGAATCCGGATCAGGGCCTGGGCTTTTTTTGCCCCATTGACCATCCAGTATTTCTGGTTGATGGTATCCACACCTGTTGTGTCTGTTTTGATCATGATTTCTTTGGGTGTCGTCAGGTATTTCTGGGCGATATCCCGGATGGGTTTTGGCATGGTGGCTGAAAACAGGGCGGTTTGGGACTCATCCGGGGTTCTGTCCAGAATCCACTCCACATCCTCAATAAACCCCATGTGAAGCATTTCATCCGCCTCATCCAGCACCACACAGAAAATATCAGCAAAGGAAACGGTTTTTCTTCGCATGTGGTCCATGAGCCGTCCGGGTGTTCCCACGACCACATGAACGCCCCGTTTTAGCTGCTTGAGCTGGATCTCGTAACTTTGGCCGCCGTATACGGACAATACATTCAGCCCGTTCATCTTTGACCCATAGGTTTTAAAGGACTCCGCCACCTGGATGGCAAGTTCCCGGGTGGGAGTCAGCACCAGCACCTGGGGCCGTCTGTTTTCAAGGTCAATCCGGGACAGCAGGGGCAATGCAAAGGCTGCCGTCTTGCCGGTACCGGTTCTGGCCTGGCCGATCATGTCTTTACCCTGGATCAGGTGGGGAATGGTTAATGCCTGTATGGGTGTGGGCGTGGAATAGCCGGCATCCTGTACCGCAGCCAGTACTAGGGGGCTCATGTTCATTTCGTCAAACCCGATCAAGGGTGAAGTGTTTTCGGACATAGGGTTCCTTAAAAAAAAGCCGGGATTACCAGCAATAGAGAGGTCGAAAATTTAGAATAATACACGAGTATTTTTTATAAGGCAAGGTATATTTTTGTTTTGCTATTTTTTGATAAAGCAATCCTAAAATAGGCAGAATAAGGATCGGTTTGTTTTCCCAAGTGTAAAAAACAATGACACAAGTCAGTGAAAATACCAGACAGATGCGTTTCTATGTTTTTGATGGAAAGTATAGTAACTATATGTCATTCCAAGCAATGCTAGTGGGTTTTTAATAATAGAAAATTTCCTAAGAACGTGGCATATTTATTGCTCCCTTTTGTTCGAATAGGGAAGCGTTTTTTCCCTCAATGGTCGAAGTTTATTAGATGTTCACATACAAAACCTGACAGGGAAGGAGGAAAAAATGAATGCTGCTAAAGTAAAATCACAAAAAGAACCTGATTATGTTGTCATCGAGACTGGCAGGACATCTTTCAAAGATCTCTATACCAAGGAAGACTGGATGGCCATCTGGATGGGGTTTTTTCTGCTCATTGTGGGCATGCTTATCTTTTTGCCGAATCCTCCGGTCAATATGAACGAAAACTTGACCCAGTACAATTCGGTTTTAAAGAAAGAGGCTGCCAAGGCACCGTTCAAAACCATTGAATGGTATAATGCCTCTTCGGCCAAGCGGGCCATCCGGGGAACGGATCAGGCTTTTGCCAAAACCATTGCCAATTTTCTTGCAGCCCCCAGTGACTGGAAAAACAATCCCTTGGATGCACTGGTTCTGAGCCAGGAGGCCGCAGATAAAAAGAGTGCTTCTGCCAAAGAAGCCTTTGACAAGGCCAAGGCTGGTGAGGAAGCTGCCCTTGCCACGGCAACAGTCTCCCAGGCAGCGGCAGCAGCCGCCTTATACAAGGATACAGCTCTGAATGAGGCGGCTGACACGGAAATCAAAACCTGGCAAACTGCAAAGGGAAAGACTTCCAAAGCCAAGTCAAAGGCTTCGATCAAACCATTTAACCGTTTTCCCTATCTCATTGGATTGTGTCTTATCATGGGGGCTTTTTTCGGTATTGGCAAGGCCATCATGGGCAAGTCTTTTGGAAAATTTTTTATAGGATTTATTTTTGTTTTCTTTCTTGCCGTGCTGGCGTATTTGGCAGAAACCCAGGCCCTGATGAAACACTGGGGGTTTGGCTACCCGTTGTGGGCAATTGTTTTTGGCCTGCTCATCAGCAATACCATCGGAACCCCCAAGTGGGTGGAACCCGCCGTGGCCACAGAGTTTTTCATCAAAACAGGTTTGGTCCTTCTCGGGGCTGAAATCCTTTTCGGCAAGATTCTCGCCATTGGTAAGCCCGGCATTTTTCTTGCCTGGATCTGCACGCCCATCACCCTGATTCTGACCTATTGGGTGGGACAGAAAATTATCAAAATGCCCTCCAAGACGTTGAACATCACCATTTCCGCTGATATGTCTGTCTGCGGTGTTTCCGCAGCCATTGCCACAGCTGCTGCCTGCAGGGCCAAGAAGGAGGAACTCACACTTGCCATAGGCCTTTCCATGGTCTTTACAGCCATCTGCATGGTGGCCCAGCCCGCCTTTGCCAAACTGGTCGGAATGCCGGAGATTCTGGCCGGCGCATGGATGGGTGCCACCATTGACTCCACGGGTGCCGTGGCAGCAGCCGGTGCATTCTATGGCGAAAAGGCCCTTTACGTCGCGGCCACTATCAAGATGATCCAGAATATTTTGATCGGAGTCGTGGCCTTTTGTGTGGCTGTTTACTGGTGTGCCCGGGTGGACTGCAAGGAAGGAACCCATGTAAGCTGGTGGGAAATCTGGTACCGCTTCCCCAAGTTTGTTGTCGGATTCATTATCGCATCCATCGTCTTCTCCATCGTTGACCAGACCATCGGCAAGGACATGAGTGCCATCCTCATCGACCACGGGGTTTTACGGGGATTCACCCGCATCGCCCGGGAGTGGTTCTTTGTTTTGGCCTTCACCTGCATCGGCCTTGAGACCAACTTCAAGGAGTTCGGCCCCTACTTCAAGGGAGGCAAACCCATTACCCTATACGTGTTCGGCCAGGGGTTCCAGCTCATTCTAACATTGATAGTGGCTTACATCATGTTCTATATTGTTTTCCCTGAAGTGACGGCTGGAATCTAAACCGTGACAGCAAAAAAAACAAATATAACTTCCCCGGCCTGCAAGGGTTTTATTCCCCAGGCCGGGGTCAACCCCTGGCTGAAACTGATCATGGGGATCATTCTGATCCTCACCTTCATTTTTGGAATCGGATCTCTGGCCCAGCTGATCCCCGGAGCCCGTCACATGGCGTATGTGATTGATGAGGGCAACATAAGGGCCACTGCCGTTTATTACACCGACTTTGAGGAGCCGGCAACAGGTTCTGAAATCATTCGTGACCGCCTGGATTACCTGCCGGGTTTCAAACCATGATTTTCAAGGGGCACAATCCGGTTCGCCGGCAAGGTTCCAAAACTTTTTTAACTTCTGCAAGGACGGATCTGATGGATTTGACTCAAAAAAAAGAAATTATTCTTCAACACGAACGGATGTTATCAGAGACCATTGGATCTGCCGTATTGGAAAAACCCAAGGTCAGTACCTGGATGATTTTCATTCCGATTCTCTTTCTTTTTTTTATTTATCGCATGAAAAAATTCAAGAAAGACAGGGTTAAATTTGTTGAAGATTTGATGACCGTGCGCCGGGCCGCAATGGACAAAGCGTTTGATGGGGCAGAACAGGGCGGACCAAGCCTGGAAGGCGTCCCACAAATCCCGGATCTTCCAGAACCTCTCCGGAAACCCTATGCTTCATGGATACAAACCCTTTCCAACCACTATCTGGACCTGCTCACAGCAGAGGGTGATGATTTTGGCTCTCTGGTCTGTGCAGCCTACCGGAACCGGAAAAATTATCGGGTTGTCATCGACCGGTTGAGCATGGCTGAGAAGGGTTTTTACACAGCGCTCAAACCATATCTTGATTCTGTAGAAGGGGCTTTTGACATCGCAGCCAAGATTGAATCTGAGTCCCGACGATTGCGGTCCGAAACGGGCAGAACTATTTTTTGTTGAAGGGAAACTATTTCCTGGCGGAACGCTGTTTTTAAGGATACCCATTATCATGGGCCAGTGGATAACAAAAATTCTTGACAAGATTGGCAGTCCCGAGCTTGACTGGATACAGGTAGAGATCTCAACCCGCTGCAATGCTGCCTGTATCTACTGCCCCCAGCCCCTGCTCCATAAAAAACAGAATATGGGGTTCAAGCTTTTCAAACAGCTAATTCCCTATCTTGGGTATACAGATCTTGTTTATCTCCAGGGCTGGGGGGAACCGCTCCTGAATCCGGATATCTTTGACATGATTCAGGTGTGCAAAGCAAGAGGAAAACGCGTCGGCTTCACCACCAACGGCATGCTGCTCAACGCGGAAACCATCTGCAGGCTTGTTGATCTTGAAACAGATATTTTGGGCGTCAGCCTTGCCGGCACAAGTCCTTCAACCCATAACCGAATAAGAATGGGCACCGATCTTGTAAAAATCATTGGAAATCTTGAACAGTTGCAGCAGATCAAGGCACAAAAGGGGTCCCTGTATCCGGCCCTGCATTTGGCATATCTTATGTGGGCATCAAATTTCCATGAACTGAAGGAAGTGGTGCGGCTGGCAAAAAAACTGGGGGCAGACCAGATCGTTTGCAGCAACATGACCTTGATCATGAAAGAAACCCTGTGTCAAGAAGCTGTTTTTACCCAACAGGAAAAACAACCCTATTTTATCAGCCTATTGGAAGCCGTCGCCCAGGAGGCGCGGAAAGAGAACTTGATTTTTGCATACAAAAGTCCCGTATTAGGGAATGAATCGGTGCATTGCAGTGAAAATATCTGCAACGCATGCGTGGTCAGTGTAACAGGAGAAATCAGTCCCTGTGTTTTTACTTCACCAACTCTTTCCCAAACCGACGGTCAGAAACCCTTGGTTCATATTTTTCAAAATCGTACTTCACCTTGTTACCCTCTGTCATTCGGAAATATTGGCCAAGAGAGTCTCACCCGAATCTGGAACAAAAAAGAATATCGCCAGTTCAGAAAATTTTATGATATAGCTATGACAAAATTTGTCATGGACCCCCAGCCTGTGCCCAAGAGTTGCATGAGCTGTTACAACAGCATTATGGCAGGATCGATAGGGGGACTCCGCGCTTAGTCAAATCAGGGCAAGCCCTAAACTGGATCTTCCAGAATATTTTCATACCCTTGCTGGACGCAGTCCATATAATATTGTATCCTGACCCAAGATTGGAGTTCATCTGTCCCATTGGGCAACGGGGGCCAGCCCCATTGTCCGGGACACCGGATGATAGCTGAATGCAGAACGGGAAATTTATCATATGCATGGGAGAATGAAATGAAAATTCTTGGTATTTCGGGAAGTTCACGCAAAGAAGGCAGTTCAGGGGGAATGAAACTGGTCCAAACCGTTTTGGAAAACACCGGCTGCGAGTATGAATTGATATCCTTGAGAAATAAATCCATTGGTGGGTGTATCGCCTGTCTTGGATGCGTCAAGGACAATATATGCAAGGTAAATGATGATTTAATGCCGTTGCGGGATAAGATTGTTGCGGCAGATGCCTACGTGATGGGTGCGCCCAATTATTATTCCACTTTGAATGCCTTAACCCATGCATTTTTGGAGCGCTGGTTCCAGTTCCGTCACCAGACAGGGCGGACCCTGTGGGGGAAGCTGGCTGTGGCTGTAGGTGTGGGCGGGACAACCGGGGCAGCCCCTGCAGATGCACTGGAAAAATTTTTTATGTATAATTTTATAGAAACAGTGGCCAAGGTAACCGGCCAGGGTGCGGCTTCCTGTTATACCTGTGGTTACGGCGAAACCTGTCAGGTGGGAATTCCCACCATGATCCATGGCCCGGGGGTTAAAATTACCGACAATATCATTCCCAATGTGGAAAAACAGGCAGATGTGATGGCATCTGCTGTCCAGGCAGGCAAATTGTTGGGAAAACGGCTTACCGAGGGACATGACCGGGCAGCCGTGACCCAGAAGGTGCGCGATAAAATGATGTCCGGGTTTGGAGAGACGGCCTAGAAAAAAGTCTTGAGTCGTTATTGCGGCCCTGCCTCCTGAATCAGGGGCAGGGCTGTTTTACATTGGAATTATGTTAGAATTTTCTGATCAGAAGAACCCCTGCCGTGATCAGGGCAATCCCTGCCAATCGTTGCCAGCCGATGGGTTGAACCGGCACTCCCAGAAGCCCGATATGATCCATGAAGACCGCCATCAAAAGCTGTCCTGCCACCACAAGCCCAAAGGTCAGGGCCGCTCCCAGGCGGGGGGTTAACATAATGGCTGCAGTAACATAAAAAGCGCCCAAAAAGCCGGCAGACCAGACAGACCAGTGGGTGTTGGCGGCAAACCGGATATTTGTAAACGCCACCCGGGTGGCCAGGGCATAGCAAAAAAGCACCAGGGTTCCCACGGCAAAGGATATCAATGCTGCATATACGGGGCTTTCGATGGCCCGGCCCATCTTTGCGTTCAATCCTGCCTGCAGGGGTGCCAGCATTCCGGCAACCAGGGCGATGAATAAAAGAACCAGTTTCATTATCTGCCGATCTCCGTTTTATCGTTTTCAGGCTATCCCGGTGGATGGTTCGTGGATTTTTTTTTAGAAGCCATGGGAACCATTTTCTGTTATAAAATGAACAAGGATTTGAACGAGTGATACCACAGGCCGAAAAAGATATCCAGAAAAAAACCGGCCCAATCTTCACTTGTGAAGGCAAACCAGGCGTGATAGTTTTATTTTCGGATTTTTAACAGGGTTTCAACCGCTGTGTTTGGACAAGATTGGTTGAACAAAAAAAGGAACTTCAATGGAAAAAACAATCGAGACCCAGGTGCTGGTCATCGGCGGCGGGGCGACCGGTACCGGCATTGCAAGGGACCTTTCCCTTCGCGGCGTCCGGGTGATTCTCATTGAAAAAAGCGATTTAAACGCCGGCGCTTCCGGGGCGAACCACGGCCTTTTGCACTCAGGGGCACGGTATGTCCATTCCGATATTGAGGCGGCCATGGAATGCCGTTCAGAGGGACTGCTCCTCAAACAGATTGCCCCCCATTGCATTGAAGAGACCGGCGGTCTTTTTGTGGCGGTTCCCGGGGATGATGAGGCCTATATTGCCGATTTTCCCGGGATGTGTGAACGCGCCGGGATCCCCTGCCGACCACTGGATGTAAAGGATGCCGGGCAAATGGAGCCCTGTCTGTCTCCCCTGTTGATTGCCGCCTTTGAGGTGGCGGATGCCGCCATTGATCCATTCAAACTCTCCATCGAAAATATGAACCATTCCCTTGCCCAGGGGGGCAAATATTCTAACCATTCCCAGCTGAAGGAATTCATCCGCAAAGACCGGAAAATTATTTTTGCCAGGATACTGGACACAAAAACCAATGAAACCTCGCGTATCCGTGCAGATATCTATATCAGCGCCACCGGTGCCTGGGCCGGTTTTGTGGCTGCCATGGCCGGTGTGGATATCCCCATGGTCTATTCCAAAGGCAGTCTGCTGGTGACGGGCCAGCGCATGGCAACCCGGGTTATTAACCGGCTGAGACAGGCAGGGGACGCTGATATCCTGGTGCCCGGCGGCGTGGTTTCCATCATCGGCACCACATCCTTGCGGGTGAAATCGCCGGACAATATTTTTCCCAGTGTGGACGAAGTGGACCTGATCATCAACCAGGGCAAACAAATGGTCCCGGACCTGGGGTCCCGCAGGTATATCCGTGCCTATTGCGGCGTCCGTCCTCTGATCGGTTCCGGAGGAACTGACGATAGAGACCTGTCCCGGGGGTTTTGTCTTCTGGACCATGCCAATGACGGGGTGGAGAATTTTATCACCATCACCGGCGGAAAACTGACCACCTTTCGGCTGATGGCCGAAAAAACATCCGACCTGGCCTGTGAACGGCTGGGGTTGCCTTCGGTCTGCCGGACCAGGTACCTGGCCTTGCCACAAACCGAAGGCAGCGGATGGACCGAACCGGGTGTCTCCCTTGGACAGGGATCTTCTTTCCATGGCAGAGAAGAGATGATGTGCGAATGTGAAATGGTGCCGGCCAGTGCCATTGATGCCATTGTTGCCGGCATCCGGAAAAACAGGGCTGTGCCGGATCTATTGTCCATTGCGTTAAGAAGCCGTATGGGGAAGGGTCCCTGCCAGGGATCTTCCTGCAGTCTGAGGGTTTTGTCCCATTTGTACAACCGGGGGGAGATCACAGGCCCCCAAGGGGTGGATGGCCTGAGGCGTTTTTTAAATGAACGGTGGAAAGGAGAGCGTGCCCTGTTGTGGGGCACCTCCCTTGCCCAGTCTTCCCTCAAGGAGATGATCCACTGCGGTCTGTTCTGCCTTGAATTGGGGCAAGGTGACCTTCCATGACAGAATACAGGAAGATGGACTGCGATCTGCTGGTGATTGGTGCCGGAATGGCGGGCATGGTGGCAGCGGCCCGGGCAGCAAGCCTTGGGATCAGAACCATCTTGGCGGGAAATTCCGGGTCCCTGATCTTTGTGAGCGGGATGATGGACTATTTGGGGGTATATCCCATGGAGGCCCGAAAGAGCGTGGCGGATCCTGCCCTGGGCCTTGCCGGCCTCAGGGCAGCGGAACCCGATCATCCCTATGGAAGCGTCGACCATGAACAGATCCTCCAGGGCTTTGACTTTGTAAAAAAGGTTCTGGGAAAGGCAGGCCTTGCCTACCATTTGTCCGGCGGCCGGAATCTTTCGGTTTTAACGGCCATGGGCACCCTTAAACCCAGTTTCATGGTGCCCAAAACCATGGAAAAAGGGACCCGCCTTTTTGGGGAGACAGCCGAGAAAAAATCATTGCTTGTCATTGACATAAAGGGCCTCCAGGGCTTCAGCGCCCGGCAGGTGGCAGCCGGAATGGAACATCGCCTGGCCAGGGTCATTCCCGTAACGGTTGAGATTCCGGGCATTTCCCAAACCATTCCGCCAATTGTTCTGGCCCAATTGTTTGAAGACCCGAAGGTGCAGGAGGCCTTTGTCCGCCAGGTGCTCGCCTTTTCGGACAAAGTTGATATTGCGGGTATGCCGGCTGTTTGCGGGGTTCACAATAGTCTGGGAATCCAGCAGCGGCTAGAAAACTTGACAGGGCTTCCCCTGTTTGAGATTCCGGGGCTTCCCCCCAGTGTTCCCGGTCTGCGGCTGAAAAATGCCTTTGAAACTTCATTGGCAGCATCAGGGGTGACATTTTTAAGCAATGTTACGATAAAAGACCCGGTATTTAATGGTAAAAAATTTACCCTTACCGGGAGTACGGACAATCGCGAATTGTCCATTTCTGCCGGGGGCGTGGTCCTTGCCACGGGAAGATTCCCCGGCAACGGCCTCCATGCCAGGCGGGAACGGATTGTGGAGACGATATTTCACTTGAATGTGCACCAGCCTGTGACGCGCAGCCTCTGGCATGGGACCGATTTTCTGACCCGCCAGGGCCACCTTGTCAATCGGGCCGGCATTGAAACCGACAAGGACTTCAGGCCCCTTAACAAAAGGGGGGCACCCGTGTTCGATCATCTTTACGCCGTTGGCAGTATCCTGGCCCACAATGACTGGATACGGCTCAAATCCGGGGCCGGTGTCTGCCTGGTGTCTGCCTGTGCGGCAGTGGACAGGTTCCACAAAAGACGGTCAAAGGCAGGCCCATGATATTTCGTATCCTTCTATATGGGGTCCTGGTAATTTTTTTGATCGGCCTTGTCTATCGTTTCCGGTCCATTGCAAGGAAGAGCCGGTTTTTTGAACGGGACAAGGAACCCTGGGCAAAAAAAATTTTTAATTTCACTGCCACGGGGTTCCTGTTCAACACCCTGTTCCAGATAAAATTGTTCAAGGCTGGAAAATTAAGGTGGCTGGTCCATGGCCTTGTCATATCCGGATTTTCCTACCTTCTGGTGGTCCATGCCCTGGATGATGTCACCTCCATGATGTTTTCCTGGTATCAGCCGGGAATCGGCCCGTTCAGGTTCCTGAGAAATCTTGCAGGGGTTGGTGTCGGCCTGGGGTGCATCCTGTTTTTGGTACGCCGGATGAACCGTGCCAGAAATATTCGGGAAACAGGAGACAAGGGGGGCCTTTTTAAGGGCACGGTCTCCATTTTTCTGATCCTTAGCCTTGTGGGATCCGGCTTTTTGCTGGAAGCCCTGAGGATCATTTCGGAACCCAGGTTTGACGAGATGGTTGAAGAATATTCCGGTTTGGACGAGGCAGGGGGACTGAATGAGTTGCGGGCTTACTGGGCCCGGAACTATCATCTGGTGCTCAAAGAGGCAATCCCTTTTGCATCAGCTGATTTTGAAACAGGCAAGGCCCTGAACCAGGAATACTGCCTGGACTGCCATGAAAGACCGGACCCGGCATTTGTTTCAAGTTTCCTGGCAGGGGGAATAACCCCCATTGGCAACTGGTTGGCCCGTTTTCGGGTTGACCTTTTTTTGTATTGGTTCCACTACGGAGCAGGCCTGTTGTTGCTGGCCTTTCTCCCCTTCTCCCGGATGTTTCACCTGGTTGCCGTTCCCGTTACAAGCGCCTGGAAAAAAAGCACCCATGTCAACCTGAAAAAACAGATGGGATTGCTGGAGATTTTCAGCCTGACAGCCTGCACAAACTGCGGGTTTTGTTCCCAGGTCTGTGCGGTGTATCCGAATTTTCAGATCACGGGAAACCGGGAAATACTGCCCCATGTAAAAATTGATGTGGTCAAGACCATGGCGGGCAAGGGGCTTTGGGATGCCAGGGCCGTGGCCCGGTTGCGGTCTGGAAATGATGACTGCACCCGCTGCGGCCGCTGTGGGGATATCTGCCCTTCGGGTATTGATCTGGTCCGGTTGTGGACGGCTGCCGACCATCTGATGGAAAGCCTTGGGTTCCCGGACAATTGTACCCAGGCCCTGGGGACATCCTTTGACATTTGGACACAACCGTTTCCTCTTCCGCAGGTGCCGGGCACAGGTTCTTCCCCGGGGCTGGCAGACCGGGTGGCAGCCTTTGAACATTGTGTCCAGTGTACGATCTGCACCAATGCCTGCCCGGTGGTGGCCCATGACCTGAACCAAAATGACCTGGGCCCTCACCAGATCATGAACCTGCTGCGCCTGGGAAGAAAACAGATGGCTGCTGGATCCCGGATGGTCTGGCATTGCCTCACCTGTTATGCCTGTCAGGAATTATGCCCCCAGGGCATACGGGTTGCCGATATCCTGCTGGAACTTCGTGCCCAGGGCCATAGGACCGCAGAACAGATTAAAGTATCCCAATTAACCAACCAGGGGTCTGACAAATGAGAGTTGCATATTTTCCCGGGTGTAAGATCGATTTTGTTCTTGGGGATTACGGGTCGGCAGTGGAGACCGTCATGGCACAATTGGGGGTAAGTCTTGTCCGCCTGCCCTTTAGCTGCTGCGGCAACCCGTCCCGGGGGAAAAACCTTGAGGTGAGCGTCTTTTCTGCCATAAAAAATTTGGCCCTGGCCGCAAAATATGGACTGGATATTATGACCCCCTGCAAGTGCTGCTTTGGCCAGCTCAAACAGGGTGTGTACTGGTATGAAACCAGAAAAGACCTCCGGGACAACATCAATCGGATACTGGCACAGGAGGGCCTTTTTTACACCCCCCCCTCCCGTGACCCGGGCAGTCATTCTCCTGTGATCCGGCATTTGCTCTCTTTTTTGCTCCATGACATTGGGATAACCCGGTTGAAGGAAAAAATCATAAGGCCTTGGGAACCTGTGAAAACAGCACTTCAGCAAGGATGCCATGCCCTGCGACCCTACGGTGTTACCGGGTTTGACAATCCCTTTGCCCCCAAGATGTTTAAGGCATTGGTGGAAATTACAGGCCTTCGGGTCATTGACTGGTCAAAGGAAACAAGTTGCTGCGGCAACCCAATTGCCGAGGACCACAAGGAATTGTCACTGAAGATACTGCGCCATAAGGTGGAAGACGCTGCCCGTGAGGGTGCCGCCTATATCTGCACAGCCTGTACCCATTGCCAGATACAATACCAGGGAGCTGAAGCGTTGCATATCCTTGCAAAGAACAAGATTTCAGCAGTCTCTTATCCTTTTATTCTGGGAACTTGCCTGGGGATTCCCCTGGGAAAAATGGGAGGGTGAAAACACGGTGAGCGTATTCTTTTCTTGGGCCAATCTTGCCAACCCTCTGGTTTTTTGATAGCAATTGGCACAGATCTGACAGGCGAAGCTGCGAACAGGGTCTGTCGTTTATACCCATGGACAAGGAGATGAAATCATGAGATTTTTGGCCGAGTTTTTTCCGGAATTCACCGGGATGCTGGACGAAATGGATGCCCTTTATGCGGAAAAACGAACCATTGATGAAAAAACCTACCAATTTATTTGTTTCGCCCTTTCCGTAAAGGCCAGGTCCAAACCCTGCGTGCTCAAGCACTTTAAAGGCGCCCTGGAAGCCGGGGCAACGGTAAAAGAACTGGCGTATATTCTGGCCTTGGTCATGCGGGAGGCTGCCGGTGCCGATGATTGCTGGACCCACGACGTAATCGGAGATTGGCAGCAGATTATTGCAGGCAACATAAAATGTGATTGCCAGAAATAAGAATCCAAAAGCTGGATCAATTTCGGAACTGGAAATACCAGGGCAATCGCATATAGCTTTTTAATAACCCGCCTGATACCCGTTCCGGTCGGTGTGCCTTTCTGTCGCTGGATAGGCCAGGTGACAGGCTCTAG
>VMSR01000170.1 GCA_013792075.1 Desulfobacula sp. | reverse complement strand
TATTGATCAAGAGCCCATCTTTGTAAAGAAAATATTGACATGCTGGATGAAAACCGTGTATTTGTTCTTTCTATATTTTGTTGTGAGTGTCTGGTCCACGGAACACGGTGAAACTCCGTGACGGTCCCGCCGCTGTAATCGGAAATATTTATTTTTTATAGGGCCACTGTTCACACGGGAAGGCAAAAAAAATAAATTTAAGGCCGAAAGTCAGAAGACGAGCCAGAGATTCCTTAAGTGTGTAAAACTCGATGGTAAAGGGTTTTGTAAGATTTACTTTCTTGCAGAACCCTTTTGTGTTTTGCCAGGAGAAACCATAGCGAGGAAACTATGACAACACAGCTGGAATATGCCCGCCAGGGCATCATCACCCAAGAAATGAAAATCGTGGCAAAGGCAGAAAACCTGTCCGAAGCCTTCATCCGAGACCATGTGGCCAAAGGGGAGATCGTCATCCCCTGCAACCCCAACCGCAAACACCAGCAGGTAACGGGCATCGGCACCGGGCTGCGGACCAAGGTCAATGCCTCCATCGGCACCTCATCGGATATCTGTGACATTGACCTGGAAGTTCAAAAAGCAAGAGCAGCCCAGGAAGAAGGGGCAGATACCCTCATGGAGCTGTCCGCAGACGGAGACCTGGACCTGGTGCGAAGAACCGTGCTTGCCAGCACCGATCTTCCCGTGGGCAATGTGCCCCTGTACCAGGCCTTCAAAGAGACCATCCGCAAATACAAGAACCCGGCCAAGCTGGACCCGGAATACCTGTTTGAGCTCATAGAACGGCAGTTGGATGACGGGTTAAGCTTCATGGCCATCCACTGCGGCATCAATCTGTACACCATTGAACGCTTAAGAAAGCAAGGCTTCCGATATGGGGGCCTTGCCTCCAAAGGCGGCACCTTCATGGTGGCCTGGATGGACATCAACCGAAAAGAAAACCCCTTGTACGAGCAGTTTGACCGGGTCTGCGGCCTGATGAAAAAATATGACGCCGTCCTCTCCCTTGGCAACGGCATCCGGGCCGGAGCCATCCATGACAGCCATGACCGGGCCCAGATGGCGGAAATGATCATCAACTGCGAGCTTGCAGAGATCGGCCGGGCCAACGGGTGTCAGATGATGGTGGAAGGCCCGGGGCATGTCCCCCTGGACGAAATTGAAGGCAATATCATGCTGGAAAAGCGCATGTCCGGCAATGCCCCCTATTATGTGCTGGGACCCATCCCCTGCGACACAGGCGCCGGTTACGACCATATCACGGCTGCCATCGGCGCTGCCAGTTCCGCCCGGTTCGGGGCGGATCTTATCTGTTATATCACCCCTGCCGAACACCTGGCCCTGCCCGATGTGAGCGATGTCCGGGAAGGGGTCCGGGCCACACGGCTTGCCGCCCGCATCGGAGATATTTCAAAATATCCCCACAGGCGGGAGAATGAACGCCAGGCGGCCATGGCCAGGCGGGACATGCGGTGGGATGACCTTGAACGCTATTTGCTATTTCCGGAAATTGCACGGCAAATCCGGGAAAAAAAAGCGCCAAAACAAAAGGAAACCTGTACCATGTGCGGGGATTTCTGTGCTATGAAAAAAGGCATGGAAATATTTGAACAAGACATAACAGACAAGAGGTAAACCATGTCACTGCTTGAACATACCATATCCGCCATCAAAGAAACCCTGAACCAGGAGGCATTTAAGGCTGCCAAAGACCGGCTGCTCAACCAGGCGAAACCTGCCGGCAGTCTCGGCATCATGGAAGACATCTCGGCCCGCCTGGCCGCCATCAAGGGAACCATTGACGTCCGCCTGACCAACAAACGCATTGTCACCTGCGCCGGAGACCACGGGGTGACCCAGGAAGGCATCAGCCTTTTCCCGGCTGAAGTCACCCCCCAGATGGTCTTGAATTTTGCAGGCGGCGGCGCCTCGGTCAATGTGATCGGCAAGCATGCCGGGGCCATTGTAAAGGCGGCCGATCTGGGCGTCAATTACGATTTTGACCCCGATTTGCCCATTTTCCACAAAAAGGTCCGCTACGGCACGGCCAATTTTACCCGGGAACCGGCCATGACCCGACAAGAAGCCATCCGCTCCATTGAGGCGGGCATTGAAATCGTGGCAGAACTCATGGCAGAAGCACCGGTGGACCTTCTGGGCACCGGCGACATGGGCATCGGCAACACCACCCCCTCGTCCGCCATTATTGCAGCCTTTTCAGGAATTCCCGTGGAAAAGCTCACCGGACGGGGAACCGGCATTGACGATGCGGCCCTTGAAAACAAAATCCGCGTGATCCAAAAAGGCCTGGACCTCCACAGACCCGACCCCAAAGACCCCCTTGACATCCTCTCCAAGGTGGGGGGCCTGGAAATCGGGGGGCTTGCCGGCCTGGTTCTGGGGGCTGCGGCCCATGGGATCCCCGTGATCTGTGACGGCCTGATTTCAACAGCCGGCGCCCTCATTGCCTGTGAACTGGCACCCTCTGCCCGGCAATATCTCTTTGCCAGCCACAAATCCGTGGAGATCGGCCATAAATACATGCACGACCGCCTGGGCTTGGACCCCCTCATCGACCTGAAGTTTAGGCTGGGAGAAGGCACGGGGGCCGCTGTCTGCATGGAGCTGCTGGACCTGTCCACCCGGATTCTGGCAGACATCAAAACCTTTGAAGAGGTGGGGGTGACCAACGTTTAAAGGGGTTCCCTCTCCTGCAGCGGGGTAAAAAATGACAGACAACTATGCAAAAATTGTTCAGGACAATCTGAATAGGTTATATGCCAATCTGCCCAAAGACCTGGCGAAAAACCTTCCCGGAGAGCAGACGAAAGAATTTTTTGTTTTTGATGCCTTTGGCGAGACCTGCCGGATTGGACCTGAAGGCATTGCCCTTGGTGACCGGGAACGCTCTTCTGTTTTTGGTATTTTAATCTCCCTTTATGCCTTGAATGCCTGCCCGGATGCCTGTGTTCTGGAGCCTTTAAAAGCATTTAAAGAATTTCCGGACAGCATGCCCTATTCAGGCGCCTTTGCCACCCATACGGAACAATTGCTTGTTCCCCATGTGAACAAAATCAAAACAGCCGTCCAGACCATCATTGAACGGCTGAACGGAAAAACGACACCCGCCGGAACCGGGGGAGATTTTTCCTTTATCGTTTATCCCTTGCCAAAAATCGCTCTTTGCTATATTTTTTATGAAGCAGATGATGAGTTTCCCGCTTCCGTTACCTGTCTATACGCCAATAACGCCTGGCGATTCCTGCCCATAGACGGCCTTGCAGATGTCGGGGAATACACTTCCAGAAAGATCTTAGAACTGATACCGTGATCCATTTGAGCCCCAATTTTAACCACCTTAAACCAGGGAGAACCCATTATGGAAAACATTAAAAAACCAATTTTATTCATTTGTTTTATTTTACCGGTTATGCTTCTTGTGCTGCCACAACTCTCACGGGCCCATTGTCAGATCCCCTGCGGGATCTATAATGACCATGCCAGGGTTCAGTCCATGCAGGAAGATGCCGCCACCGTTGAAAAATCAGTCAAAATGATCGGAGAGCTTGGGGGCAAAACCGATGCCCAGTCCCAGAACCAATTGGTCCGGTGGGTGATGAACAAGGAAGCACATGCCCAGAAAATCATAACCACCATCAGCGATTATTTTTTGACCCAACGGGTCAAACCGGATCAACCAGACTATGCAGAACGCTTAAAAAACCACCATCTTGTAATTCTTGCCGCAATGAAAGCCAAGCAGAATGCGGATGGGGCGTCTGTGGAAAGCCTGAAGAAAAGCATTGAAGCCCTGTCCTCCTACTATCCTGCGCACAAGGAATAAACCAGGCCTTTGTCTCTGATATTATTTTCTTTTTCTGCCTTTTCTTGCATACCGGTCAGGAGGCGCCATCTTAACAAGTTTCGGATCAAATCTTGCCAGGATTTCCACAAGATCTTTTTGTTGATCCATTACCGCTTCAATGCACTTGTATGCCATGGGGGCTTCGTCAATTCCGGCTGAAATAAGGGTTACCCCTCTTTCCACAAGCAATTGTGTAATATCAGACCAATCAAACTTTTTTATGGCTGCGGTGCGGCTCATTTTTCTTCCGGCACCATGGGCTGCCGAGCACAGGGAGGCTTCATTTCCAAGCCCCCTGACAACAAAACCGGGGGATGCCATGGAGCCGGGGATCACACCCAATACGCCTTTGCCTGCAGGTGTAGCCCCTTTCCGGTGCACAATCACCTCCCGTGATCCCAGTTGTGATTTCCATGCAAAGTTGTGGTGGTTCTCGAGGGTTAAAACAGATATTGCTCCCAGGTGATTCAAGATACCCTGATGGATAATGTCATGGTTTGCACCGGAATATTTGCCCATAAGTTCCATTGCCAGCCAGTATTCCCGGCCTTCTGAACTTTTCAGATCCAGCCAGGCAAGATCGTTTAAATTCTTTGGAAGTTCCGGGTGAAGCCTTTTGGCAAGGGCGCTGTAATGTTTGGCAATATCCGCTCCAGCCCCCCTGCTTCCGCTGTGGGTTAACAATGCCAGGTACTCCCCTTTTTCAAGACCCAGATCTTTGTTTTCGAGAAGCAGCCGGCCGAATTCGGCAAAATGGTTCCCTGCGCCTGAGGTTCCCAGCTGTTTCCAGGCCTTGTTCTTTAATGACCCGACATGGTGACAGAAAGACCAGTCTTCATCCATAACCCGGTGTTCTTTGGGCCTGGAAAATGATTCTCCGACACCAAACCGGGTTTCGGTTTCCAACGCAATTTTAAATATCCCCCTGCGTTTTTCATAGTCTGCGAAGGGAATATCAAGAATGCTCATCTTGACCCGGCAGGCGATATCCACGCCCACGGCATAGGGAATAACAGCACCGTCAACCGCGAGAACGCCACCAATGGGAAGCCCATACCCCTGATGGGCATCCGGCATGAGCGCCCCCTTTACGGATACGGGCAGGGAGCAGGCATCCTCCATCTGCCGGATGGCCTCTTTATCAAGGTTCTCTCCCCAGATTTTGTAGGGAGCAATCTTCTGATCTTGTTTATTTTTCGTCATTGTTTTTTATCATTGTTTTGCCGGTTGCAGACTCCCGGGAAACGGGTTATAAAACGGTTCATACGATATCAAATCAATCCTTACAAAATAGAAAACCTGCTTAAAAGGAACCTTAGATTGAAGCTATCGGACAGCCCGAATACCCTAAGAACCTTTATTGCCATTCCCATGGCAAAAAATATTAGCCTTTTCCTCAACAGACTTCAAGGTGAAATTGGAAACAAGCTGGTCAAGGCATCCTGGGCCAGGACAGCTTCTATGCATCTTACCCTGATCTTTCTCGGGGATACGTCAAAAAAAGAGGTTCAAGAAATAATCCGGGCCATGGAGGCCACCGTTGCCGTGTGTGCACCCTTTACCCTTTCGGCAGGCGGCGTCGGGGTATTTCCCGGCTTAAAAAAGGCCAGGGTGATCTGGGCAGGGGTCAGGGGTCAGGTTGATGAACTTGAGAGGGTTCAGCGTCTCCTTGAAAAAAACATTGAACAGGCAGGGATCAAGGCGGATAACAAGCTTTTTTCACCCCATTTCACCCTTGGCCGCTTTAAAGACAGGGTGGACAGCAGGCTCTTGGAAGCGGTGATTCAAAACTTTGGGCACTGTGCGTCAGAGCCCTGGCCGGTAAAATCAATGGTGCTTTTTAAAAGTGATCTAAGGCCCTCGGGTGCCGTTCATACACCTTTATTTGAAGCTGAGTTTACGGGTTATTAATCCGGGTTTGTCTGGGTTCACCTGGGCCCATCTGGGTCCCGAAAAAAAATGATTGACAAATTTCAATTTTGTCAATAACCTGAATTTTCCAGCCAGATACAATGGCGTGTCTGACAAGGACTTTTAGAAAACAAAGGTGTTTTTCCCTGTATTTACAGGGCAAAACACCTTTTTTGTTTTTGGGAGGGAACAAATGATCCAGGCCGGCCAACAACCAAAAATCACCGTTTTCCACTGTCTTAATTCTTTCCGGGAAACCCCGCAGCTCTTTGAGGGATGCCAGGCCAATATCGTCAAAATGGCCTGTTCTTCCATGACACAAGATATTTATTTACTCAAAGCCTTTGAAGCCGGAGCAGATGCGGTGATTGTCCTTGTCTGCCCGGAACAGGCCTGCCGTTATGCCGAAGGGAGCATCCGGGCCAAAAAAAGGGTAACCCGTGTGAAAGCCCTTCTGGATGAGATCGGTCTGGACGGGGAAAGGCTTTCCCTGTTCAACACAATGGCAGAAGAATCCGTTGCCCTGAGACACATCATCCAGACCACCCTGGTAAAACTGGATACCATTGGGCTGAACCCCGCTTTTAACCACTACAATTGAACCCATACTATTTATGGAGTAAACACTTATGATTACAGGCAGTCAAAAACCCCTTAAAGAGATCGCAACCCTTGTGGAACCCTATGAACGCATCCTGATACTGGGGTGCGGCACCTGTGTGAAAACCTGTTTTGCCGGCGGTGAGGATGAAGTGGCTGTTCTGGCATCTGCCCTGCGCCTCTATTTTAAAAAAAATTACAAAATGGTGGCTATCGATGAATTGACAATTGAACGCCAGTGTGAAAACGAATTTATCCAGGAAGCCTCTTTCAAGGCGGGTCAAAATGATGCCATCCTGTCCCTGGCCTGCGGCGCAGGGGTCCAGGCCCTGGCCAAACGATTTGCCAAATCTCCGGTTTTGCCCGGGGTGAATACCACCTTTATCGGCATCCAGGAAAGCCCCGGGATTTTTACGGAAGAATGCTCCGGGTGCGGCAACTGCGGCCTGGCCGTCTTTGGCGGCATCTGCCCTTTGACCCGGTGCTCCAAAAAGCTTTTAAATGGTCCCTGCGGCGGCTCTTGCCGGGGCAAATGCGAAATTGATGCAGACACGGACTGTGCCTGGCAGTTGATCATTGACCGCATGACCCTCCTTGGCCAACTGGACAATCTTGCCACCTATATTCCCCCTAAAAACTGGAGCACCAGCCTGTCCGGCGGCCCCAGAAAACTCATCCGGGAGGACCACATCATATGAACAGCAATTTGCAGAAAAAACTGGTGAATAAAGAATTTGTGGTCACGGCTGAATGCGGCCCCCCCCGGGGGGCCAACACAGCAGTGATCACAAAAAAAATTCAATTGCTGAACGGCCATGTGGATGCCGTCAATGTGACGGACAACCAGACCGCCATTGTCAGGATGTCTTCCATCGCCGCATCCGCCCACCTGGTTGCGGCCGGCATGGAACCTGTCATGCAGATGGTGGTCAGGGACCGAAACCGCATTGCCATCCAGTCGGATATCATGGGAGCCTATTCCCTGGGCATTCGCAATATCCTCTGCCTCTCCGGGGACCACCAGAAATTCGGCAGCCAGCCCGATGCCCTGAATGTGTTTGACATCGATTCAACAAACCTCATCCACACGGTCAGGCAGATGCGGGAGACAGGCCGGGACATGAGCGGATATGACCTGGATCAGGCCCCGAAAATGTTCATTGGAGCGGCTGCCAATCCCTTTGCCGACCCCTTTGAATACCGGGTGCTCCGCCTTGCCAAAAAAATTGCGGCCGGCGCTGATTTTATCCAGACCCAATGCATATACAACATGGAAAAATTTAAGGAATGGATCAAACAGGCCCGGGACCTTGGGCTGACGGAAAAAGATTTTATCCT
>VMSR01000228.1 GCA_013792075.1 Desulfobacula sp. | reverse complement strand
TGCCGAATACATCGGTGCCCTGAGCCGGGAAACCCATGTGACCGACAAAAAAGAATATAATGAGGCCGCCTGGGTTGCCTCTCTGGGGTACAGGCTGACAGAAGCGCTTGTGGTCGCAGCCAGGTATGAGGATTTTAAAACAGACAAAACAAAGGACGGCAATCTTGACTGCCGGTATGGCCTGGCGGCCACCTATACTTTGTTTGAAACCGATTTTGTTGCCTGCAACCTCATGGGTGAATTCAGACGCACCGAATATGAGGCATCTGCCAATAGCACGGTTGATTCAGAGGCAAACGAAGTGTTTGCCAGGCTGGCCCTGGCGTTTTAAACAAAACACTTAAATGAGGGGCTTGACCGAAAACACAGCTGTTGCTGTCAGGCCCTTCTGCTTTTTTAGGATAAACCGTTTTCCGGATATGGATTCAAGGTATTTTTGGATAATCTTTCCAAGCACTTCTGCAGGTTTATCACTCACCTTTGAAAAAAATGCCATCTGGTTGTCAAACTCCTGTTCCAAACTGATCTTCTGGTTCCACTCAACCGTGTCAAAGACGATGTCCGGGAAAAGTCCCATGGAAAACAGCAGATTGATTTTAAACAGAATGCTCTGGGGTTTGTCATCCAGGGCAGAGCCCATGATCTTTTCCCAAAGATCGGTCAGAATGGCATGCTGCTGCCTGGCAGCCCAGCCCCGGATGGCGCATCCGTTCTTGGAGCAGGCCATCATCTTGAAAAAAGAGGCGGAACTGGCCACCCCCGGTGACATAAAAGCCACAACCAGATCAAATTGATTTTCCCAGCCCTTTTTTTTTATGTCGATCGTATGCCAGTCTTCTCTCAGGATGGTAATCTTGCCGGCCAGATCCGGAGACAGGCGTTTGTAAAAACGGTCCAGCATGCCTTCAGAAAAATCAAGGGCTACCACGTCTGCCCCGTTCCTGGCCAGTTCAACAGCCAAAAGACCGGTTCCGCATCCGATTTCAAGCACCCGCATGCCCTCAAACAAAAGCCCTTTTTGCCGCAGCATTCCCAGGGTTTTTTCAAGCCGCCGGTCCTGGACCTCTTTCTTACTCTTGTCATAGGTGGCGGCGGCCTTATCCCAGTAATCCCGTGTGGAAAATCCCTTGTGAACCGCATAGGTATCGCTGGATTTGTCTCGTTCCCACTCATTGATCCAGAAGGCTGTATTAAATATCGGGTCCATTATTTGTATCGTTTCCCTTGTGAAATTCCTTTATTTCCAGCACCGGTCATTCCATGCGCTCTTGTTTTGCCATAACCATTTGGGTCACATCTACGATCACCGCATAGAGGGCCGGTACAAATACCAGGGTCAATCCGGTGGCAGCAATCAGGCCGAAACTGATGCTCACGGCCATGGGAATGAGGAACTGGGCCTGGAAGCTTGTTTCCAGCAGCAAAGGGAACAGCCCTGCCACCGTGGTCACAGAGGTGAGCAATACCGGCCTGAACCGGCTTTGCCCGGCCTCTATTACCGAATCAAAGACAATGGCCCCACCGCGCACCCGATCATTGATAAAATCGATCAGAATCAAACTGTCATTGACCACAATGCCCGACAGGGCCACAATCCCGAAAATACTGATCATGGTGATATCCAGTCCCATGATAAAATGCCCGACAATGGCGCCGATAAGGCCGAAGGGGATGGCCGTCATGATGATCACCGGCTGAATATAAGAACGAAACTGGCTGGCCAGGAGCAAAAACATCACCATGGCTGCCAGGGAAAATCCCTTGACCAGGCTGTCAATGGATTCTTCGGTCCTTTTGGCCTGGCCCTCAAGGTCATAGGATACGCCCGGGAATCTTGTCACAAGCGCCTCTAAAAACCCACCCCGCAAATTGTCCACGATCTTCTGGGCATTGGCCACATCTTCATCCAGATCGGATATCACGGTGATCACCCGTTTTCTGTCCACCCGCTGGATGGTGGAATAGCCTTGTTCCATCTCAAGGCGGGCCACCTGGTTCAAAGGAATCTGTCTGCCGTCCCGGGTACGGATTCTCAACGCATCAATACTGGCTTCCGATTCCCGTTCTTCCCGGGAATACCGCACCATGACCTTTATATCATCTTTTCCCCGCTGAATTTTTAAAGCCTCGTCCCCGTAATAGGCCTGACGAATCTGGGTGGCAATATCCGCCATGGTAACCCCTAAGGATTCCGCTCCTTTTTTAATAAAAATCTGTTTTTCCATTTTACCGGGCCTAAAATCGTCGGTGATATCAAAGGTTCCCGGATAGGTGGAAATCTCCTCTTTAAGGGCCTTTGCCGCCTGTTCCAGCTGCTCCAGATCGGTTCCCACAAGCCTGATTTCAATTGGGTTGCCGCCGGGGCCGCCGCCGATAATACCAAAGGTCAGCTGCTCAACCCCCAGAATATCCCCGGTCAATTCCCGCCATTTGGCCGTGACCTCGGGGGCGGAAATTCCGGGCCGCATATCCGCCGGCAGAATCTCAAGCCAGGCTTCGCCGCAATGTCCGCCATAAACGCCTGGTTTCCAGTCCCTTCTCGGAATAACCCCCACCAGGGAAAAATTATTGACCACCAGATCTTTACCCCCTTTTACCCGGTCCCTGAACCAATCGTTAAGTTCAAAGGCCCCTTTTTCTATTTGTTTGATGGTCTTTTCCGTGATTTCAAAGGGGGTGCCAAGCGGGTAGATTGTCTCGGAAATGATCCAGTTGGAATCGGTCTTGGGAAAAAAAACAAAGGGCACGTGCCCCCCGGCCAGAAGCCCCAGGGAAACAATGAGGCATCCTGCCCCTATCCCCAGCGTAAAATACCGATTCCGCACACAATACCGTAAAACCGGCAGATAAAAAGAATGGATAAACCGGTTCATCTGTTTTTCCACCCGGCTCCGTATCCAGGCATGGCCGTCTGTTATGTCTTTTTTGAGCCAGTCCAGCCAGAAAAAAAAGATATGATGCAACCGGCTTTTATTCGGATTGGGTGGCTTCAGGGTATGTTCCAGGTGGGCCGGAAGAATGAGAAAGGCTTCCAAAAGGGAAACCGCCAGGATACAGATCACTGCCTGGGGCATGATGGAAATAAATTTGCCCATGATCCCCGAAATATACATCAGGGGGGTAAAGGCCACTATGGTGGTTGCCACCGCCATGACCACAGGTCCGCCGATCTGCTCCATGCTGTCCATCACCGCCTGCTTTGGGGACTTGCCCATGGAATAATGGGTATAGACATTTTCTCCCACAATGATGGCATCATCCACCAATATTCCCAGGGTCATAATAAACCCGAACAAGGACAGCATGTTGATGGAGGCGCCAAAATAATCCAACACCAGAAAGGCTCCCATAAAAGAAATGGGAATTCCCGATGCCACCCAGAAGGCAAGGCCCAGGTCTAAAAACAGGGCCAGCACGATAAAGACCAATAAGATCCCCTGGGCCCCGTTCTTGAGCAAAAGATCGATACGATCCTGAACCATGTCTGCGATATTAAACCAATACCCCAGGGTAAAACCCTTGGGCATCAAATCCTTGTGGCTTTCCATATAGGCGATGGCTGTATTTGAAATGGCAATGGTATCCTGGGAATCGGTGCGGCTGACCACAATCATTGCCGCCGGCTTGCCGTTGAACCGGGCGTTAACATCAGTCTCTTCAAATCCGTCCTTAACGTTTGCCACATCCCCCAGGCGGATTACCGTGCCGTCGGATCTTGTCACAAGGGGGATGCGCTCAAATTCTTCTCCTGTATACAATTTCCCCTTGGCCCGGACCAGCACCTCACTTCCCCGGGTTTTTATTTTTCCACCGGGCAGCTCCAGGCTGCCGGTCTTGACCGCTGCCACCACCTGATCAAAGGAAAGATTAAACTGGCGCAGGCTTGCTTCAGATATTTCAATGGAAATCTCAAACTCCCTGACCCCGGTAAGTGACGCCAGGGAAATCGCATCGGTGTCAACCAGGTCGTCCCGAATTTTTTCAGCTGTGTCCCTTAGCACCCGCTCATCCACATCTCCATAAACAGCCAGGTAAATGGAGGGTTCATTGTTTTTGATCTCAATGATCACCGGATCTTCTGCTTGTTCGGGAAAAGAATCGATCAAATCAATTTCCGTGCGGATTTCATCCAGTTTTTCATTGATATTGGTTCCGGTAGCAAGTTCCAGAGTAACAGAGCCGTGTCCTTCAAAGGCTGTTGAATGCATGGTTTTGATATTTTCAAGACTCTTGAGCTGTTCCTCGATCTTGATGCAGATGCCCTCTTCCACCTCTTCAGGGGAAGCGCCCGGATAGTCGACGCCGATATTGATCATGTCCAGGGAAAACTGGGGAAACATTTCCCGTTTCATATTGATCACCGTAAAAAAACCGGCCACAATTAAAAAGACCATGATCAGGTTGACCGAGACCCTGTGTTCAACCGACCATTTGCCCAGGGCATTCATGGTTTTGTTCCCGTTTGCAGTCCGTTTTCTTTAATGGAAAGTTCCATCCCCTCTATTGCACCGGGAAGAGGAGACGCAATGATCTTGTCCCCGTTGGCAAGCCCGCCATTGATATAGACCTCTTCCTCAAATTTACGCAGCACCTCGACCCGCCGCATTTCCAGACGGGAATCGGTGACAACAAAAAGGACATCCCCGGGTTTAAGCAGATGCCGGGGCAACACAAAGATATTTTCACGGGTTTCACCAATGATCTTGCAATTGACAAAGGTGCCGGGTTTTAAATCAAACAAGGCCGCCCGGGGGCCGTTCCCCCCGTCCTTGGACTGGATCTCAAGGGTCATGGGTAAGGTCCTGGTTTTTTCATCGATGCTGGCCTTTATTCTGGCAACCCTGGCTTCCCATACCCTTTTTTCCGGATCATTAAAATTGGCAATGCTGACCCTGGCGGCGGGTGTACGACCATTGTCAAAAAACGTCTGGATCCAGCGCATCTGCTCCAGGGGGATTTTCACCTCCACATCCAGAGCATCTTTTTCATAGACAGCCCCCAGAACCTGGCCTACATTCACATACTCTCCCACCTCTGCCTGCTTGTCCAGAACAAACCCGTCAAATCCGGACAGGATCCGGGTTCTTTCCAATGCCAGGGCTGCTTTATCAAACTCCACGTTTGCCATGGCCAGCGCCGCCTTTTTTTGTTCCATCATGGTCGGAATAAGCAAACGCCTGTTCTGGATGGTCTGTAATTGGATCCTGGCCGCAAGGTGCTGCTGCTCGGCCTTGTCCAGGCTGGTTTTGGAGGCAAACTGGTTTTGGTTCAGCGCAGTCATGCGCCCAAGTTCCTTTTCGGTCAGGATTACATTGGCCTTTGCCAGTTCCATATCGTTTTTCAGGTTTTCAACCTCCTGGTTCAGGCTGTCAATGTCCACCCGGGCCTGGGCGACATGGACGGCAGCCGCTTCTTTGCCCAGGCCATAGGATTGTGGGTCAATTTGAACCAAAAGGTCCTGATTTTCAATCAACCCCCCTTCCAAAAAGCCAGGATTCAGATAAGCGATTCGGCCAGGCACCTCCACGGCAATTTTAACCAAAGTCCTTGGACTGACCGTGCCAAATGCTTCCACCGTCATCACTTCGGACCGGGAATGGGCCTCAAACACCTTCACACTGGGCGGGGTTTGCACCAATTCTTTTTTTACAGGCTTTGAACGAATTGCATATAGCCAGAACGCGAGCAAAAAAGCGATGCCCAGCACGATGAGAACCCGGAAGAGTTTAAACAAAAAAGAAGCGATTGCCTTAAATCTTGGTGTAGTTGCCATGGGCATATCCTTTGATCAACGAATTCGTATCTTTACATCTTTGTTTTGCTTTTTTATATACCAAGATTTTTTTTTTTGGAAAGGGCTTGAATGTAAAGCTTTGTAAAAAATGAGAGGGATTGCCAAGGGGGTTTCACCAAATGCCGGCAGGGGCAAATACCCCCCTTGCATTTTTAACCCGGAGAGCAATTCCAGAAATGTGACGCTTTCAAAAACTCGATTTTATATGCAAAGATACCGTTTATAAAAATACCATTTTTGTTTGTGCAGGTTCCTTTTTCCACCCCTTATCTGTATTATCTGTAATTTTCAAAAATCTGTTGAAGGGTCTGGTTTCCCGGGCACAGCTCCTTTTGTGTCAACTGGTTCAAGGGTTTGTCCGTGGTTTCCAGAATATCATGGGTGTCTTCAAGGGTCTGATTGACATGAAGGATTCCCGTGAGGATCTGTCCCTTTTCCCGGTGGTTCTCCAGTGCATTAACGGCAGAACGCCTGTCGGTGACATCAAAGGAATTGTCGCTTTTATGAAGATGGATGACGGTTCCATCATGCAGGGCGACGGACTGGGTTGCCCCTTTTTCATATTGCGCAGTGATCTCCTGCCTTACGGGGATGACATCAAAGGTGGCCGTGGCCTCCATATGATCACGGACCCATTGATAGCTCTTGGTCGAAGTTTGATTATTGTTAAAGGTCACGCAGGGAGAAATCACATCCACAAGTGCAAATCCCTTGTGCAGCATGGCAGCCTTTAAAATCGGAACCAGCTGTTCCTTGTCTCCTGAAAACCCCCGGGCCACAAAACCGGCCCCCAGCTGAACCGCCATTTCGCACAGATCGATGGCTTCAAATGCATTCGGCCGTCCTTTCCGGCTGGAGGACCCCTTGTCTGCGGTTGCCGAATCCTGGCCCTTGGTGAGGCCGTAACAGCCGTTGTTCATAACGATATATACCATATTCAGGTTGCGCCGGGCAACGTGGACAAATTGTCCCATACCGATGGAGGCAGTATCTCCGTCGCCGGAAACACCAATGTACAGCAACTCTTTATTGGCCATGTTGGCGCCGGTGGTAATGGATGGCATGCGTCCGTGGACCGTGTTGAACCCGTGGGATCTGCGCAGAAAATAGGCCGGGGTTTTGGATGAACACCCGATCCCGGAGAGCTTGGCCACCCGGTGGGGTTCTATGGAAAGCTCAAAACAGGCCTGGATGATCGAATTGCTGATGGAATCATGGCCGCAGCCGGCACAAAGGGTGGAGTCGGCACCTTCATAATCCCGGCGGGTATACCCCAGATCATTTTTGGGCAGGTCGGGATGGCGGAAAACAGGGCGGCGGGAACTCATGCGGCACCTCCTTTGGGGGTCAGGGTCTGGGTCAGCTTTGTTTCAATGGACTGACAGATATGTCTTGCATCAATGGGCGTGCCGTCAATATGGGTGATGGAAATAAGCTTGTCCGGCGCAAAGCCAAGTTCATTCATCAAAAGGGTTCGCATCTGGCCGTCCCGGTTCTGTTCGATCACAAAAAGCGTCTCATGCCGGTCGATAAACTCACGGACCTCGTTCTGGAAGGGAAACCCCCTCAAGCGCATAGTATCAAGGGCAATGCCCTTTTTGTCAAGCATCTCCATTGCCTCATAAGCGGCGTGTGTGCTGGTACCATAAAAAATGGCCCCCCCATCGCCTGCCTTATCCTGTACTTTTATACGGGGGCTGGGCACAAGGGTTTTTGCGGTCTCCCATTTTTGAGACAGTCGCTCCATACACTGTTTATAAACATCCGTGTCTTCGGTATAGCCCGCATATTCGTCATGGGAGGATCCCCGGGTAAAAAAAGCACCTTTTTGGGGGTGGGTCCCAGGGATTGTCCGATAGCAGACGCCGTCGCCGTCCGTGTCCAGATACCGGCCAAAGTCTTGGGTCAGGCTGTCCAGCTGGTCTCGGTCAAGAACTTTCCCCCGGCAGTATTTGCGACTGTCGTCCCACTCCATGGGCAGGCAGACATGATCATTCATCCCAAGGTCAAGATCACTCATGAGGATCACCGGTGTCTGGAGTGATTCCGCCAGATCAAAGCTGTCTGCGGCCATCTGGAAACACTCTGTGGGATCGCAGGGAAACAGCAGCACATGTTTGGTGTCGCCATGGGAGGCATAGGCACAGGCCAGGGTGTCTGACTGCTGGGTCCGCGTGGGCATGCCCGTACTGGGACCGGCTCTCTGGACATTGACCAGCACCACGGGAATTTCGGTAAAATAGGCAAGGCCCAGCAGTTCATTCATCAAGGATATCCCGGGCCCGGAGGTGGCGGTAAAGGCCCTGGCACCGTTCCAGGAGGCCCCGATGGCGATCCCCAGGGCTGCCAGTTCATCTTCTGCCTGGATAATGGCAGCCTTTCTTTTTTTGGATTCATCCAGCCGGTATTGACGGGTAAACTTATCAAAGGCTTCAATGACGGAGGTGGACGGGGTGATGGGATACCATCCGGCAACGGTTGCACCACTGTACACGGCACCCAAAGCCGTGGCGCTGTTGCCGTCCATCAGGATGTGGGTGCTCAGCTTGTCGCTGCGCTTTACCGAAAGCTTGCAGACATCGGAAAAATGCTTTGATGCATAGTCAAATCCCAATTCCAGGCAGCGGATATTGGGTTCTGCAAGTTTGGGTTTCTTACTGAATTGTTTTGTGATCGAGTCGGTGAGAACGGAAAAGTCCATATCCAACAGAAATGCGACAGCCCCCACATAGAGAATGTTTTTCAGCAGGGGCCGCAGCTTGGGATTCTCTATTTCCCGGTTGCAGATATCGGTTAAGGGAATGCCGATGGGGGTGATATCCTTTCGCTTGAAGTGATCGGAAAGTAACCTTGTGGAATCATACAAAAAATATCCGCCCGGCAGAAGATCATCATAATCCTTTTCAAGGGTCTGGCCGTTGACGGCAACAATGAAATCATACCCGCCCCTGCGTCCCAGGTACCCCTGTTCGCTGACCCTGACCTCATACCAGGTCGGCAGGCCCTGTATGTTGGACGGAAAAATATTTTTGGGGCTCACGGGCACCCCCAACCTGAAGACCGCCTTTGCAAAAAGATTGTTGGCGCTGGCAGATCCGGATCCGTTCACATTGGCAAACCGGATAACAAAATCATTTACACGAGTCAGTTTTTTCATCTTTGTCCTGCCTTTGACGGGTTATAAGCGTATTTTTTCATGTCCCAGGCAGCTGTGGGACATCTTTCCGCACACAGCCCGCAATGAAGGCAAAGGTCTTCATCTTTGACCATCACCCTTCCGGTGGGAAGGAGATCAGAAACATAGAGGGCCTGGGATGGGTTTTTGGCCGGTACCAAAAGGCGCTTTCTTAATTCCTCTTCATCACCGTTCTTAAGAAAATTGATACAGGTTGTGGGGCAGACATCCACACAGGCATCACATTCAATACAGAGATCAACGGCAAAAACAGTCTGAATATCACAATTAAGACAGCGAAGGGCCTCTTTAGAACCGACTTTCGGATTAAACCCCAGCTCGACTTCCATGAGGCGGTCCTTGATGGATTTGACCTTTGATACCATGGGCACCTTCTGGCGGATCTCACCAGAAACTTGACTGTGGTACATCCATTCCCGGAGCCCCATTTTCTGGCCGGCAAGGGTGGTAAAAGGCAGGGGTCTTTCTGCAAGGTCTTTTCCATTGCAGAACAGGTCAATGGAGATGGCGGCCTCATGGCCGTGGGCCACCGCCGTAATCACATTTTTGGGTCCAAAGGCGGCATCTCCGCCGAAAAAAACATGGTCAAGATCAGACTGAAACGTGGTTTCATCCACCCGGGGCCGGCCTTTATCGTCAAAGCTAAGGCCGATATCTTTTTCAATCCAGGGGAAGGCATTCTGCTGGCCCACAGCCAGCAGAACTTCGTCACAGGGGATAAAAAGTGTTTCCGAATCCGTCTTGCCTCCCTGCAACCGCTGAAACGTCATCCCTTTTAACCGATCGCCTGCCATGATAAAATCAACCGGTGACAAATTTTCTAAAATCGGGATATCCTCTCTTATGGCATCTTCGATCTCCCAGGGGGAGGCTTTCATCTTTTCACGTGTCCCCCGGATGATGACCTTAACCTTTTTTCCGCCAAGCCTCCTGGCGGTCCTGCAGCAATCCATGGCGGTATTTCCCCCGCCAATCACAAGGGTTGTTTTGCCGGTTTTTTTTGTGTGTCCATACTGGACGCCTGCCAGCCATTCAATGCCGATGTGTACAAATTTTTTTGCATCCTGCCTTCCCGGAAGGTCAAGGTCCCTGCCCCTTGGGGCGCCCGTGCCGACAAATACGGCATCATAGCCCCTGGCAAGAAACGCTTTCATGCTTGAAATATAGGTGTTTAGATGGGTGACAACGCCCATGTCCAGGATGGTGTTCACCTCTTCATCCAGCACTTTTTTGGGCAGCCGGAAAGAGGGCACCTGACTTCGGACAAACCCGCCAGCCTCGGCCTGGTCATCATAGAGGTCGATGCTGTAGCCAAGCCGTAAAAGATCCCTGGCCACGGTAAGGGAAGCAGGGCCTCCGCCGATAAGGGCTATTTTTTTTCCATTTTTCTTTTTCGTCGTGGAAGGCCCGGGGATAAGGCCGGCCACATCCCCCTTATTGTCTGCACATACCCGTTTGAGCCGACAGATGGCCACAGCCTTTTCTTCCACCCGGACTCTGCGGCAGGCCGGTTCACAGGGCCTGTCACACACCCTGCCTAAAATCCCCGGAAAAACATTGGATTCCCAGTTGATCTTATAGGCATCTGCATATTTTTTTTGGGCAATCAGCCTGATGTATTCCGGCACCGGGGTGTGGGCCGGACATGCAAACTGGCAATCGATCACGCGATGAAAATACTCAGGGTCGTTCATATCCGTTGGATTCAATGCCGTTTCTCCCATCTTTACAAATGTGTTTTAAATAGATGCTTCATATTTAGCTCACTTGTGCAATCAATGTGCAATGATAGCATTTTATCAGCCAATTGCCTACCCTCCCAGGGTTGGCCTTTCGGTTGTTCTGACGCTCCCCCACGAAAATACCATAGAATGTTAAAATGGCGCCAGTAATATTTTTTCTTTGATGGGAGGCAGATGAACGCGGATACGATACTATTCTTTTTGTATTCGTCAATTTTATCGCCCCCATTCGGGAATGTGAGAAAGAAGGCATTCTATAATATACATCGGGAAAATTTAAAAAAAACGGGCCGGTCAAACCCACAGCCACATGGATATCAGCGGAAAAACAGGTTTATTCTTTTCCCTTTGTTTTTGCACTTTCTTTTTTCGGGGAAGCTGCTTCCTTTACAGCCGGTTTGGGAGTTGGTTTCTCTGCCGGTTTGGGAGCCGCCTTTTTCTTGGGGGTTATGCCCCTCAAAATGGACATGAGGGCATCCCGTTTCTGAGCCATGACCAAAGAAATTTCTTCAAGCTGATCCTCGGTGAGGTTTGTTTTGGCTTTTTCCAGGAAATCATACACATTGTCGGCAATATCAAGCATTTTATCATGGGCGTCTGCTTCTTTTTTTGTCGCAAATGTCATTTTTTCCTCTCCATTCCTTACAACAATATACTTTACAATTACAGCCATCTTTTCTCCTTGAGATCCGACATGATAATAAAAAACTTTGGACTGGTACTACCAGGAAACCCATGAAAAAAATAAAAATAAAAATAATTTTTTCAGATTCTTCATGAAGAACATATCTAATATATCCAAAGATAAAGTTCAACCCAAAGTTTTCTATCTCTTAATATAAAAAAAGGCCCTGGCAAAGAAATAGTCCTGCCAGGGCCCGTTTCACAATCAAAGGGTGGTTACAATTCAGGTCGCGGGTACAGACCGCTTCTTTTTATGATCTCAGGTACTTTTTCTTCCCATTCAATGGCCATGATATGGAATCCTGCAACCCCTGTAATTTCTTTGAGCTGCTGGATATGTTCCACACAGATATCAATGCCCTCCTGGGCCTGTTTTCCCTTTTCAACTCCGGCGAGCCGTTCGATGATCCCGTCGGGGACATCCATTCCCGGCACCTTTTTTTTCATGTATTTGGCCATACCAACCGATTTCATTGGGGTCATGCCGGCCATGATAAAGGCCTTTTCATGCAATCCCCTGTCCACTGCGCGTTTCATCCATTCCTTGAATTTGTCAATATTGTAGATACACTGGGTCTGGATAAATTCCGCACCACAGGCAATCTTTTTGGCAAGTCTGGGAACCCTTATTTCAAAGGGATCGGCAAAGGGATTGGCAGCAGCCCCTACAAATATTTTGGGCGGGCGCTTGATGTCATCGCCCCCTAAAAATTTTCCCTCATCCCGCATGTGGCGAACAGTCTGGACCAATTGCATGGAATCCAGATCGTGGACATTCTGACCCTTGGCGCAATCGCCAAAACTCTGGTGGTCACCGGAAAGACACAGCATGTTGGGAATGTCAAAGGAGGCGGCTCCTAGAATATCACTCTGGAGGGCCACCCTGTTTCTGTCCCGTGTCACCATCTGGAGCACCGGTTCTATTCCCAAAAGTTTCAAATGGATACAGGCGGCAAGAGAAGACATCCGTGTCATGGCAGTCTGGTTGTCCGTGACATTAATGGCATCCACATAATCCTTGATCAGCATGCCTTTTTTCCGCACCTCTTCAGGATCACTTCCCCGTGGGGGACCGCACTCGGAAGTGACGCCCAGGTGTCCTGCTTTCATTACTCTTTCCAGCCTGCTGGCACTTACAAACTCGCTCATATCTTTACATCCTCCCTGGTTACGGTTCTGGGGCCGCCTGCCCGGTCAGTGGACCAGTCTTTTATGGGGGCTATTTTTTCATAATCATCCATTTTATCAAGGGCTTTCAGACGATCGACAATGAGTTGCCAGGCACAGTCCGTATCCGGACCCAGTTCGCATTTGCCATTGGTGGATCCGCCACAGGGTCCGTTGAGCACCCGTTTGGCACACCGGGAAACAGGGCATATCCCACCGGTTCTTGCCAGAACACAGGACCCGCAGGCCTGACATCGTTCGGTCCACAGCCCCCGGTCTTCATTGGCGCCCAGACAGATCGTGTTCACGCCCGGCAACAGGGGCATGGTCAGATATTTTTCCGCTGCAAACTGGACGCCCACCCCACAGGCCAGGGAGACAATGGCATCATAGTTGTCAATATTTTTGCGGATTTCCTCCAGATACTCATGGTCGCACTGGCGTTCCAGGGTATGCTCGGAGATGACCTTTTCCTTGCCCTGGGTGATAAAATACATTCTCAGGGCCGAGGCCAGCACCTCAACTTCTTTTTTACCACCGGCTTCGCACACGGTCACACACTCGTTGCATCCCAGGATCAGAATGCGGTCAAAATTCTGCACTTCTTCAATGATTTCTTGAATGGGTTTTTTCTCTGCTATTATCATAAGCTTACCTCATATTCAGCTGTTTAATATATTAAATAACCTACGCGGCAGTTGCCTTTTTCTGTTTTGCCAGCCGGACAGGACTAGGCCCCATCTCTTTTATCTTATTGACCATTTCAATGGAATACTGGGCAAACAAGGGACCTTCTCCCGAAGACAGGTTATACATTCTCACCCGTTCTCCGCCAACCCCCACCTGGTCCAAAATTTTGGCAGCCTGTTCAACCCGCTTTCTTGCCCGAAAATTGCCCTGGTTAAAATGACAATCCCCTTCCATACAGCCCACCACATAGAGGCCGTCCGCCCCTTTTTCAAAGGCCCTCAGGATATGAATAATATCAATCTTGCCCGTACAGGGAAGGCGAACAATTCTAAAATTCGTTGGAATCTTCAATCTCATGGAACCTGCCAGGTCCGCAGCTGAATACCCTCAGAAATTACAGCAGAATGCCAGAATAATCGGCTCAAATTCCTTTATCATAGTACCCCCTCCAGCAAAGCATCCACCTTGCTGAGCAATGAATCATCTTCATACCAATTCAATTTTATGGTTTTTGCCGGGCATTCCGAAGCACACACCCCGCATCCCTGGCACAGGGCCGGATCAATGTAGGAAACCCCCATTTCATTGATCACCGGCACATTGTAGGGACAAGACCTGACACAGACCAGGCAGGAAGCGCAATTTGCCTGGTTCACTTCTGCTGTGACCGCTGACAGGGTCAAATACTCCTGGGACAGATAGGTGGTTGCCCTGGACGCTGCCGCCATTGCCTGGGCAATGGTTTCGGTTATCAGCTTGGGCCCGTGGGCCGTACCGCAGATAAAAACACCTTCGGTACCGGCATCCACCGGACGAAGCTTCACATGGGCCTCCATGAAAAACCCTTCTGGGTTCCGCTGGGTTTTCAGGATGCTGGAAAGCTCTTCCGTATCCGTGGCCGTGACGCCAGCACTTAAAACCACCAGATCTGCACTGGCCTCAAGCATCTGGCCCAGTACATGGTCCTTAAAGGTGACACGCATCTTACCGTTATCTTCTTTTTCCACAACCGGCGGATGTTCCTTGTCAAACCGGGAAAAGATCACGCCCATATTCCTGGCCTTGGTATAAAATTCCTCCAGCATAGAGTACATTCTCATATCCCGGTAGAGGATGAACACATCGGTATCCGGGTTTTTTCCCTTGATGGAGATGGCATTTTTCACGGCATTCTGGCAGCAGATCCGGGAACAATTGGGATTTTTCTCATTTCTGGATCCCACGCACTGGATCATGATCACCCGGTCCAGATCTCTGGCTTTGCCCGCTTCAATCATATCGGCCAGTTCCAACTGGGTCACAACAGAATCGCTTTCAGGATAGAGATATTCTGTGGGTTTATACTCAGCGGCACCCGTGGCCACAACCATGACGCCGTGGTCAATCTTTTGCTGCTTCATGGAAGGACCCACCAGCACTTCGGTGTTAAAATTGCCCTTGTACCCCCCAAACCCCACAATCAAGGCCTGCCTCAGGACATCAATGTGCTCATGGGTTTCCACATCCCTGACAAGCGCCTTTACATACCCCTGGATATCATCCCCTTCAATGGTGTGGTGGAGATGCCGGCCAAGGCCGCCAAGACTATCTTCTTTTTCAACCAGGGTCACATGGAATCCCTGGTCGGCAAGTCCTTTGGCTGCCGTCATACCGGCGATGCCACCGCCCACCACCAGGGCCTTGTCAATGATG
>VMSR01000032.1 GCA_013792075.1 Desulfobacula sp. | reverse complement strand
TCTTTCCACTGCCAAAAATAATTCACATAACCGCCTTTGTTCTGCATCACCATTTCCACCATGGCGACAAAGGGGTAATTTCCTGCACTGTCTTTGAAAAGCGTCAGGTCTCTTCCTTCAAGATCCGGGCGGTACGGGTGCATGACCATAAAAGGACGATAATCATTGATCCAGAAATAATCCTTGCCGTCCGGACCATATCTCAGGTTCCGAATCTGATGTATGGCCTGTTTGTGCGCTTGCTCAGGTGTGATTTCCCCTTTTTTTATTCTTGAATCAAATTCAGACAATAAACTGAGCGTATTATCTATTAGCTGATGAATGGCCTGTTTTTTTTGATCTATCAATTGTTTTTTTTGCTGGGGAATGAATAATAAAAAAATACTTAATGCAAAAATGATATAGGTAATATACAGCGGGATAAGGACTCTAAGGGAACCGGCCACGGTTTTTTTCTGGGTAAATGTATCAATGATATCATTTTCTTGAATGATTTGTTCTGCCAACACCGCTCCTTATACTATATGGATAAAATTTTATTTTATCAGCTTATTTCGCTGAGTCAACGCCCAAATTCGCGGTGTACATGATACAGTGCCGGTTTGATTACAGGGAACCAATGAAAACGATCGGAATTACTTTGGAAGAAGTTGAATCCGGCAGAGTAGTGTTTAATATGCCATACAAAGAGGCGTACACACAGCAACATGGATTTGTGCATGCTGGGATTCTGTCAACAGCGATGGATAGTGCATGCGGTTGTTAACCCACTTGGCATAAACCCCGTAATTGTCACTGACCAGGATGCCTTCCCAATCCTGAATTAGTTCCAGGAAAGCTTGTTTTGATCTATTTTTGTGAATCCTAAAGTATGCAACCGTGCTGTTAACCATGACCCATAACCAGTTCAGCGAACCGTTCTGGAACCATGACGTTTCATCAATATGATTGATCCGGCTGTTCCGGGCAATATCGCCTATTTTATTATGCACGGGTTTCAATGCTTCTGATGTCCTGTCTGTAACCTTTTGGATAGCGCCCGGAGAGCTTGAAAAATCGAGGACGGACTGACAAAATTTTCGGGCCGTCTCACGGCTGTTCCCCAGTATGCCATTGACCTCAGCAATCAGAGCACTGATTCTTGGGCCATATCCGGTTTGATGTTCTTTGGGAAGCTGCGCTTTTACAATATTCCCACACTGGCTACAGACACCTTGATTGAGAATAAAATGGAAAACGTTCATTTCAATTTCCGGTAACTCTATCACCTGATGTGTGTAAAAAGGCTTTATGCTTTCCGGGTCTTAATACCCCTGTGAACGGGTACGAAAAAATGATACTTCTCGGACAGTCTAAAAGCGAGTCTTATGTCTATAAGTTCTTTGTTTTGAGGGACTGAGCACTTTAACATGTAGGGTTCACTTTTTATTAAAAAATGCTCAACACTACATTTGATATTCGGAATATCTCAATTTTCTGACCTTGACTGTCCACTTATTTGGAGAAAATGATTCACGCCTAAAAACATGGCTTTGGAAACTCTATACATTGACAAACAACTTTTGATTATTTCTTGTGTTTTACTTTCGGGAAGGGTCATGGCATACCTTCCAAAAGAAATTATATTTTTCATTCCTATTATAATCAAAGGGCTCTGGCAATCGGGAAACCCTTTGTCTTTTTTTTGGGTAAAAAATTCGCTACCATAAAAAATTTCTAATTTTTCCAGTTAGATACATGCTTTCCAAACGTATGGAAAGAACTGACCCGTGGGTCATATTTTGATTTGGGCCGGTTTTTTTACGGGTTGATTAAGTTTTCCATTCTCGGTATGAGAAAATAATATTTTTTTAAAACCCCTATTTCATTTACCAAAAATTCTTAGATGATGTGCCGCATTACATCCAGGTCCGAAGATGGTATCGATCCTGGATACCTAGAACCTGGGCCCTTGACTTTCCTATTTTTTACACCATATTGTGTACACTAAAAACCATAACCGCTCTTAAACCCGAGGTAAAAAAAATGAAAGGTCTTGGTGTCTTAATAATCGGATGCATGATGTTATTTTCCTGTGCAGGACACCCCCCGGAAAATTTAGGCGTCCGCAACAACCGCTTGGCGGAATGTCCGGCCAAACCCAATTGCGTCAGCAGCCAGGCGGTTGATGAAGATCATTTCCTGCCGCCCATACCGTATCAGGGTGAAAAAGAGGCAGCCGTCATGCACCTGAAAAAAATTCTATCCGCATTTGAAAGAATGACCATCCGCATGGAAAGCGACAATTACCTTCACATTGAATGCAAATCAGCCCAAATGGGATTTGTCGATGACCTGGAGTTTTATTTCCCGGAGGAAAAACAAATCCAGGTTCGCTCCGCCTCCCGGATCGGGTATTCAGATCTCGGTGTGAACCGGAAACGGGTGGAAACGCTCCGAGCGCTTTTTGCGGCCCAATTTGGCAATACCCAAAAATGAACACCCGAAAACGTC
>VMSR01000191.1 GCA_013792075.1 Desulfobacula sp. | reverse complement strand
CCGCCTGTGACCTCTCTTTGATGACACCCCTGTACAAAAATGCAAAAATTGAGATCATATCCGGGGTGCTCCGAGAAAAAAGTCTTGATCTTTTTTATGATTTTTTTAATAAAGAGGCTAATTTCTATTGGAAAGATAGCTTTTTGGAAACATATACACTGGAACAAAAACGATCGTCACCGGAGAAATAAATAACACTTGCATTTCCTATGGCAAGCCGTTATAATCACAAGGTTATACTTAATTGAGCTATTGGTGAATACTACGGAGGCGTGCTAAAAGCGGGAGGCGTGAAAATAACTACTAAGCGAGGACGACAGGATCAGACAATCGTGAACAAGGGGATCAGGGCCAGTGAGGTGCGTGTGATTGGTTCTGACGGCGAACAGATAGGGGTTTTGCCCATTTCAGAGGCATTGAAGATAGCCGAAGGTGAGAACCTGGATTTGGTTGAAGTATCTCCGGACGCAAATCCGCCTGTTTGTAAGATTATGGATCATGGAAAGTTTAAGTATGAGCTTACCAAGAAAAAACAGGAGACGCGTAAAAAACAAAAAGGTTCTCAGATTAAGGAGATAAAAGTTCGTCCCAAAACAGATGACCATGACCTTGAAACCAAGGTCCGGCATATTGAAAAATTTATCAGCAAGAATGATAAAGTTAAAATTACATTGGTTTTCCGCGGGCGGGAGTTCATGCTCAGAGAACAGGCCAATGCTGTCTTGGAGAAGATTGTCGCCCTGACTCAGGAGTTTACAGTGGTTGAGCAGACCCCAAGGTTTGAAGGACGGGTCATGACCATGTTGCTCGGGCCAAAAAGTTAGCGTTCGTTTTCTTTAGTTTAAATTAGCAAATTGATTGAAATACATTACGTAATGTATGGTGGTATATTATTTATACCACCTTCTATTTTTTTAGTAAATTGCAACACAGGAGAGGTTACCATGCCTAAAATTAAAACATGTAGGGCGGCAGCAAAGCGGTTCAAAAAAACAGGATCCGGAAAATACAAGTTCCGTAAATCCCATGCAAGTCATATCCTGACAAAAAAATCTACCAAGAGAAAACGGTCTTTGCGCCAGGATCAAATGGTGGATGCGTCTAATATGAAAGAAGTCAGACGTTTGCTGCCAAATGGCTAAAAATTTTTTTCCGGATTGCCCCAATGAAGGGGAAAAACTGATTCGGGATTACAAGATATAGTAAGGAGTTAGAGGGAATGAGAGTAAAAAGAGGATTTAAAGCAAATAGACGTAGAAATAAGGTTCTAAAGCTTGCAAAGGGGTTTAGGGGCGGTAGAAGTAAATTATACAGAACGGCTGCCGATGCCGTTGACAAAGCATTGATGTATGCCTACCGCGACAGACGTGTCCGGAAAAGAGAATTTCGAAGCCTGTGGATCGTCAGAATCAATGCCGCTGCCAGGATGAATGATCTTTCCTATTCAAAATTTATGACAGGTCTTAAGCTGGCCGGTTGTGAGCTGGACCGTAAAGTATTGGCAGATCTTGCTGTTTGTGATCCTGCAGGTTTCTCCCAGTTGGCATCCCAGGCGACTGCACGACTAAATTAGACCAAACCGGGGGTATTTTGCAAAACAGTATTGCCGATATTGAAAGACAGGCCCTTGAAAATATTGGAAGGGCCGGATCTAGCGAAGAACTTGAGGCTTTGTCCACCCGGTACCTTGGCAGGAAGGGAGAACTCACAGGGTTTTTGAGGAATATCTCATCCCTTCCAGAGGATGAACGTCCTGGTGCCGGTAAGGATGCCAATCTCTTAAAGGTGAAGCTCGAAGGGCTGATAAAACAGGCGTTCTCAGATATTGAAGCCCGCCTTGCAGGTGGACTTGCCGATATTGATGTGACCCTGCCCGGCCGTCCGGCTGTCAGGGGATCCCTTCATCCCATTACCCAGGTCTTAAATGAAATCAGCGGGATATTTATGCGCCTGGGGTTTGATATTGCCGAAGGGCCTGAGGTTGAAACGGATTATTATAATTTTGAGGCATTGAACATTCCAAAATACCATCCTGCCAGGGATATGCAGGATACCTTTTATGTATCAGACAATATTGTTTTACGAACCCATACCTCCCCTTCCCAACCCAGGGCAATGGAAAAAACAGATCCGCCGGTACGGATTATTTCTGCTGGCAAGGTATTCCGGTGTGATTCAGATCTGACCCATACGCCCATGTTCCACCAGATCGAAGGTCTGATGGTGGATAAAAATATTTCCTTTGGAGACCTAAAGGGGATATTAACCACCTTTGTTCATCAGTTTTTTGACAAGGAGACCTCTCTTCGGTTTCGGCCCAGTTTTTTTCCGTTTACCGAACCCAGTGCAGAAGTGGATATCCGCTGCGTTATGTGCAAGGGCAAAGGGTGTCGTGTCTGTTCCAAGACCGGATGGCTTGAGGTCTTGGGTTCCGGTATGGTTCATCCTGCGGTGTTTGAGAATGTCGGATATGATACAAGTATTTACACCGGATTTGCCTTTGGTGTCGGTATAGAGCGGATGGCCATGCTCAAGTATGGTATTGATGATATCAGAAAATATTATGAAAACGATATTCGTTTTCTAGGGCAGTTTTAATATGAAAGTCAGTTTAAGCTGGTTAAAAGAATATATCCCGGTTGACCTTGATCCCCAAGAAATTTCCGACAGGCTCACCATGGCGGGACTTGAAGTCGATTCCCTTGAAAACCTGTATGATTATCTGGACAATGTGGTGGTGGCCAGGGTGATTGAAGTCAGAAAACATCCCAATGCAGATAGTCTCTCCTGCTGCACGGTTGATGCCGGGGGCCAAGTGCCGTTACAGATTGTTTGCGGGGCGCCCAATGTAAGGCCAGGGATGTTTGTTCCCTGTGCACTGCCGGGTGCCGTATTGCCGGGAGACCTGAAAATCAAGAAAAGCAAACTTCGGGGAGAAAAATCCGAAGGGATGCTGTGCAGCGGATCTGAACTGAGGGTTGCGGGTGATGCCGCAGGCATAATGGACCTTGGCGAGGGGCATTTGCCGGGAACGCCTTTGGAAACAGCCCTGGGGTTTTCCGATACGGTTTTTGAAATTGATTTGACCCCCAATCGGCCCGATTGCCTGAGCGTGATCGGCGTTGCCAGGGAAGTGGGCGCGTTCACTACGCCCAGAGCCAAGGTGAACTTACCCGAAGTTATCCTGCCCCAAGGAAAACTGGTCAGCAAGTCCATCCATGATTATGCAAGCGTGTCGATTCTGGATCCAGACCTCTGTCCCCGATATTCTGCCGGAATGCTGTTTGACGTTAAGGTGGGACCGTCTCCCTTTTGGCTGTGCCGAAAACTGGAATCCGTCGGCTTAACCCCCATCAACAATGTGGTGGATGTGACCAACTTTGTTATGCTTGAGACCGGTCAACCCCTCCATGCATTTGATTTTGATAATGTGGCCAAAGGAAAGATCATTGTCAGAAAAGCCGGCAGCGCCATTGATTTTACTACCCTGGACTCCAAAACACATAAACTGGACCCTGAAATGCTCATGATCTGTGATGGAGAGCGCGCAGTGGCACTGGCCGGGGTCATGGGGGGAGAAAATTCCGAAATATCCGATACCACTACCTGTGTGCTGATAGAGAGTGCCTATTTTAATCCTATTTCCATTCGCAGGACTGCCAAGCGAACCGGTATAGCAACAGATGCCTCCCATAGGTTTGAGCGGGGAGTGGATCCAGAAGGAACGGTATATGCAATGAAGCGTGCCGTTTCTTTGATTGCCGAGATTTGTGATGCGTCCATTACCCGGGATATAATAGATGAATACCCTCTGGGGTCTATGCCGGTGACACTTCTTCTGAGTACGGAAGCGTTAAATACCCGTCTGGGAACAAATTTTTCCGCAAAAGCCATTGGGGAGATTTTGCAATCGGTTGAATTTGGTGTTGAGCAAACACAAGAAAACCAGTTAAAGATCTCTGTTCCTTCCTATAGAGTGGATGTGACCCGCCCCGAAGATTTATCCGAAGAGGTTGCACGCCTGTGGGGCTATAACAATATCAAGACCAGTTATCCTTTGGTGCCTGCAAAGGGAAAGGCCCTGGCACCCGTGCTGGGGCTTAGGGAAAAAATCCGGCAGACCTTGCCCGGATTTTCTTTTTATGAGGCCATTAATTATAATTTTATCCACGAAGCCTCCTGTGACCGGCTCAAATTATCTGAAACCGATGCCAGAAGGTCTGTTGAAAAAATTTTGAACCCCATATCGGATCAGATGTCAGTCCTGAGAACTTCTCTTGTGCCCGGGCTTCTTGAAACCATGAAACGGAACAATTCCCAGCAGTCTGACACCCTGAGGATCTTTGAGATCGGCAAGACTTTTTTTGCAACCCAAACCGGAGAATTGCCCGAGGAACGGGAAATGGTAGCGGGCCTGATAACCGGGGCACGGTGTGAACAATTTTGGGCGTCTAAAAAGACTGGCGTGGATTTCTTTGATCTAAAGGGGATTGTGGAAGGCCTGCTGGATGATTTGTTTATAAGGGATGCCCTTTTTTCAAAATTGGAAAAAGGTGTCTGTCCTTATTTTGAAAGCGGTTTTGGGGCGATTGTAAAAGTCTCGGATACGGTTTTGGGATCCTTGGGGAAGATTGATGGCCAGGTATTGAAAAATTTTGGATTAAAACAGGATGCCTATGTATTTGATTTGGATCTGGCCCTGCTTTTACAATTGATGCCGGAATCCATCCAGGCCGCTCCCCTGCCGAGGTTTCCTTCCCTTTCAAGGGATATGACCTTTATTGTGGACAAAAAAATTGAAGTGGGTGCCATCTTGGGTCAGATGAAGTTGTTTGCCCAAGGGCAATCCCTTATTGAGAATATGTTTTTATTTGATGTTTTTGAAGGCAAACCCCTTGCCGAGGGTAAGAAATCTTTGTCCTTCAGGGTGGTTTACAGGTCCACGACCAAAACCCTGGAGGAAAAAAACATTAAAAAGATACACACCACCCTGTCAGAAGTCATTTTGGAGAAGTTTCAGGCAAGCTTGCCTGAATAAAATGGGGTGTTGACAAATGGTACGGGGGTTGATATATTACGCTGCTAATGCGGGCATAACTCAGCTGGTAGAGTGCAAGCTTCCCAAGCTTGATGTCGCGAGTTCGAGCCTCGTTGCCCGCTCCATCTTTTTTTGGGAATGGGATGGCAGATAGGTTCCATTTAATGGAGTTAAGATATGATCTGAGCCGGTAGTATTGTGGTAAGGATTTTGTTAAGGTTATATTACTAGGAACGGGCGTCTGCCCGTTTTTGTATTTGGGGATAAGTAAATTTTCAAGAGGGTGCGGCTGTTTTATGGTTTTTGGGAAACATGAAGATACAGGGACGCTGAAGGGGAAGATTTGGGCCGTTGCAGCCCCCTTGTGTCTTGCCGAGGATTTTGAGTTGGTGAATGTCGAGGTCGGGGCCGGAGACCGGGAGAAAACCGTCGGTATCTACCTGGATAAGCCCGGCGGGATCACCTTGGATGATTGTGCCTATATCAGCCGACAACTGGGAGATCTGATTGATGTACATATCGAGCGGATAGGCCGTTACCGGCTTGAAGTTTCTTCTCCCGGGCCCCAAAGGCCTTTGAATAAAAAAGAAGATTTTCACCGATTCACCGGTGAGAGAATCAAGATTGAAACATACGAGCCGATTGAGGGACAGAAAAAGTTTACGGGGATTCTTGAGCGGACAAATGATGATTCTGTTGAAATTGCAGTTGATGGTAAAAAAGTTGAAATAGCAGACCTTTTGATCAGCAAAGCAATACTTGCAGGTCAGTAGAATGGAGAGCGCTTAACATGTTTATCACAGATATTAAAAGGGTAATTGACCAGGTAAGCCGTGAAAAGGGTATTGATTCAGAAGTACTCATAACCACATTGAAAGAGGCCATTGTTTCAGCTGCCAGAAAAAAAATCGGGCCCCGGGCGGATATTGAGGTACACTATGATGAAAAGAGTGGTGATATTGAGGTGTTCCATTTTAAAGAAGTGGTTGAACAAGTAGAGTATGCCGATAGCGAATTGACCCTGGAAGAAGGGCATGAATATGATTCTGAATGTGAAATTGGTGACAGCCTGGGCATTCTCATTGATACGGAAGATTTCGGAAGGATAGCTGCACAGTCTGCCAAACAGGTCATCATCCAAAAGATGCGGGAAGCCGAAAGGAATGCAATATACGAAAATTTCATTCATAAAAAGGGCAAGATCATCAATGGCATTGTTCAGCGGTTTGATCGGGGCAGTCTTGTGGTAAACCTGGGCCAGGCCGAGGCTGTTTTAAGACCCAGGGATCAAATGCCCAAGGAAAATTATAAACGAGGTGACCGAATCCGCGCCTATGTACTGGATGTGCTGGAAGAGTCAAAAGGTGCCCAGATTTTACTTTCCAGAACCCATCCTGAATTTTTGACAGAATTGTTCAAAACCGAGGTGCCCGAGGTGTCCGAGGGGATTGTCACCATCCGGGCGACTGCCAGGGTGCCGGGTCTGAGGGCAAAGATTGCTGTCTCATCCATTGACTCGGATGTGGATCCTGTGGGTGCCTGCGTCGGGATGAAGGGCAACAGGGTACAAAGTATCGTCCAGGAGCTTCGGGGAGAAAAAATTGATATTGTCCAATGGAGCCCGGATATTGCCAGATTTGTCTGTAATGCGCTTTCCCCGGCTGAGATTGCCAGGGTTATCATTGACGAGGACAATCAATCCATGGAAGTTATTGTTAGCGACGAATACCTTTCCATTGCCATCGGCAAGGGGGGGCAGAATGTCTCGTTGGCCTGTGAAATTACCGGGTGGCACCTGGAAGTAACAAGTGAAGAAGATTATAGCCGTGAAGTGAAGCAGGGCTATGACAGTCTCATGAAATTGAGCAATGTGGGATTGGCCATGGCCGAAACTCTTTTCAAGGCGGGATATGCATCTGTTCAGGACATTTCGGAAGCATCTGCTGATGATATTGTCTCTATCATGGACTGCCTTCCGGAAGAGGCTTTGGCAACCATTGAAGAGGCAAGGCAGATACGAAAACAGGAACGTCTTGACCTGGAGCAGGAGCGCCAGGCTAAGGAGGCGGCTCGGTTGGATAGAGAAAAGGCCCGTCTGACGAAAGAACAGGAATCCGATGGGGGAAAAGACCCTGTGGATCCCAATGCCACTGCAGCGGATGATAAAGAAGACGCTGTAGAGTAAATCGTAAACGGAGCAGGCACGAGAAAAGAATATTTAAAGAGGATTACTGGGGGCAACGAATGGTGAAGGTCAGAGTGTATGAGTTAGCTAAAGATCTGAACATGACAAACAGAGCGCTTCTTAATAAAATGAAGGAACTGAAAATCGAAGTTAATAGCCATATGAGTTCTCTGGAAGACAGTGCGATCAGCGAAATTAAAAAAAGTCTGTTTGGTCAAAAGAAACAGAAAAATGATGTGAAGGTGAAACCCTCTGTCATCCGCCGGCGTAAACATGCCCATGAAGAAGAAATCGACTCCGAGCCTGAAGGCGAGATTGCCGAGCAAGCATCTGACATGGAACAGGTTGCACCCGCAGCTCCCGGGAAAGAAATGCCCAAAGATCCATCCGGACAAACCGACGTGGAACAAGAGACTCAAAAATCAACAAAGCCCAAAGCGGTTGCTCTGGAAACCCCTGCTGTCAATCCTAAAGTAAAAAAATCAGAACCTGCAAAGATTGTCAAGCCCGTCCCGGTGGTAAAGGGATTAAAACCTGCGGCGGACCTAAAAAAAATAGAGACGCCAGTCATCATAGAGGAGGCTGTCATAAAAGATACCATGGCTGCTGTGAAAAAGGCCGAAGCTTCTGTACAAGAAGATAAGGGCCAGGAGATTGATGGTGATGCGTTAAAAGAACCCGGAAAACAAACGTCTGCCGGGGAAAATTTGAGAATTACTCCTGAAAAGACTGACGCGACAGAGACGGCTGATGAACAGGCGGATTCGGAAGATTTGGAAACCGAGGATGCCAAGGCCTTGGCCAGAAAGAAAAAGAAAAAACGAAAATCAACTCCGGCCAAGATAGTTAAGATTGCAGATCCGGCAGTTCTTAAAAATCTGGAAAAACTGAAAGCTCCTGAAGAAAAAAGTCGGGTGGCGGGCAAAGTGGATGGACCTCCGTCCGTTGCAGAAAAAACAGCCGCCCCCCAGCGAAAGTCTTTCTCCCCAAGGCCTGCTGCTTCAAATCGCCCGGGCAAAGCGCCGAATATTTCTGTGGAAGAGATGATACCGGTTGTTGATACCGGCTTCAGAAAAAAAGAAAAACGGAGAGAGGGAGTCGCGGAACCGGAATTTGACGGGAAACGCAAAAAACGCAATAAAAAATCCGTGGTTGAAGGAGATGATTTGTACAAGGGCCACGGCCGGAGAAAAAAGGGTAAGAAAGAAGCCCGGGGCGGCAAGAAAGGCAATTTTCAGAAAACCCAGATTACAACACCCAAGGCCATTAAACGCCGGATCAAAATTGATGAGGCCATTGAGCTTTCAGAACTTGCCAAACGAATGGGGATCAAGGCCAATGAAATGATTGTAAAGCTGATGGGCATGGGGGTCATGGCCACGGTGAACCAGACCATTGATTTTGAAACTGCAACCCTTGTGGCAACAGAGTTTGATTTTGAAGTGGAGAAGGCAAACTCCCAGGAGGAAGAGCTCCTCCAGATCAAGACAGCTGAGGATGCGGAAGAAGACTTGATTGCAAGTCCACCTGTTGTCACCATCATGGGCCATGTCGACCATGGAAAAACCTCTTTGCTGGATGTTATCAGAAAATCAAAAATTACAAGCGGTGAAGCCGGTGGCATTACCCAGCACATTGGTGCCTATAATGTTGAAACCCCCAATGGGGGACGGATTACTTTCCTTGATACACCGGGCCATGCGGCGTTTACCGCCATGCGCTCCAGGGGTGCCAAGGTAACCGATATCGTCATCCTGGTCGTGGCGGCCGATGACGGTGTCATGCCCCAGACCATTGAGGCCATCAACCATTCCAAGGCTGCCGGTGTGCCGGTGGTTGTGGCAGTCAATAAGATGGACAAGCCTGGTGCGGATCCGGACCGGATTATGCGGGAGTTGTCGGAATTGGACCTGTTGTCTGAAGAATGGGGTGGGAACGTCATCTTTGTAAAGGTTTCCGCCAAGACGGGTGAAGGTATTGATGAGTTGCTTGAAATGGTTCTCCTCCAGTCCGAGGTGCTTGAACTTAAGGCAAACCCGGACCGGAAGGCCACGGGGTATGTGGTGGAATCCCGGCTGGATGTCGGCCGGGGAGCGGTTGCAACGGTTCTGGTTAAACAAGGAACCTTAAGGGATGGGGACCCCATTGTGTGCGGCCTTCATTCCGGTCGGATCCGGGCCATGATCGATGATGCAGGAGAGCGCATTGATGCCGCCGGTCCCAGCACGCCAGTGGAAATAGTCGGTCTTACAGGCGTGCCCGATGCCGGAGATGAATTTACGGCTGTGGATTCGGACAAGGAAGCAAAGCAGATCGCTTCCCATAGAATGCAGAAGCAGCGGGCCAAGGAACTGGCCAAAAAGAGCCGGGCAAATTTGGAAAAAATGTTCGAAAACCTGGGATCTGCTGAAGTCAAAGAACTGAAGCTGATCGTCAAGGCAGACGTCCATGGCTCCATTGAAGCCTTGAACGATTCCCTGAAAGACCTTGCCAAGGAAGAAGTGGATATTAAAATTGTCCATTCCGGTGCCGGAACCATCAATGAATCCGATGTTGCCCTGGCAGCCGTGTCCGACGCCATTATCATCGGGTTTAACGTCAGGCCCTCTCCCCAGATCCGTAAAATGGCCAAGGATGAAAATGTGGACATGCGGTTCTATGACATTATCTATAACGTTATCAATGATATCAAAGCGGCCCTGGATGGGATGATGCCCTCCACCTTTCATGAGATTATTATCGGTCGGGCCGAAGTGCGGGAAATCTTTGTGGTGCCGAAGATGGGAACCATTGCAGGATCCCATGTTGTGGAGGGCAAGGTGATCCGGGGCAAAAAGATCCGTCTCCTCAGGGATGGGGTCATTAAATGTGATACAGCCCTTTCCTCTTTGCGACGGTTTAAGGATGATGTCAAGGAAGTGGATCAGGGTTATGAGTGCGGTATTGGTCTCGAAAAATATAATGACATCAAAGTCGAAGATGTCATTGAGTGTTATGAAGTTGAAGAAAGAAAGTATAAGGGTGAGTAAGATAGAATGAAACCCTATTTACGCGCAGACAGAATCAGTGTTAAGATCCAGGTGGTCATCACGGAACTTTTGAGAAAGAAGCTGCAGAATCCCAAGGTGGAAATGGCCACAATCAGCGGGGTGAGACTCACTTCCGATCTCCGGATTGCCTATGTGTATATCACGGTGTTCGGGGGCAAGAAGAAGATTGCCGAAACCATGAAGGGGTTTGCTGAATCAAAGGGGTTTATCAAGAAGAGCATTGCCCCACAGCTGGGACTAAAATTTATGCCGGACCTTAAGTTTATCCACGATGATTCTTTTGATAAAGCCGCCCGAATGGATGCCCTTATCAAGTCGGCCGCAGATTCGGATTTAAAGCCTTTGGAAGAGTCCGGGGAATCCTCCCCGGACGGTCCGGTCGATCCGCTCGATCCTGAGGGCCTGTAATCGTTTCCAAGGTCAGATTTAAATGAAAGATGGTATTCTAGCAATTGATAAGCCGGAGGGGATCTCTTCGGCTGGGGTGGTAGCCCGGGTAAAGCGGGTTCTGGGGGTTAAGAAAATCGGTCACACCGGCACATTGGACCCCTTTGCAACTGGCGTTTTGCTCATCGCCGTTCAAAAGGCCACCCGGATATCACGATTTTTCCTTGCCGGCAGCAAACACTATACAGCCCAGATAACCCTGGGAATTGAAACAGATACCCATGATTGCACGGGCAGGATTGTGTCAGAAGCAGCTCCCGGGGTTGTGGGCGCCATATCCCCCGAAGATGTGCTTCAAACCGTCGCCCTTTTTGCAGGCAGCCAGGAACAGATTCCCCCCAGTTTTTCCGCATTGAAACACAAGGGGCAGCCCCTCTACAAACTGGCCCGCAAGGGGGAGATGATACAAAAGCCTCCCAGAAGTATTCAAATTTACACGATATCGGCTCCCCATATAAATCTGCCCGTGTTTACACTGGATGTTCATTGCTCGGGTGGTACCTATATCCGCAGCCTTGCCTATGATATCGGAAAGAAGCTTGGATGCGGGGCCCATTTGTCGGGCCTGCGCCGGACCCAATCTGGAGCCTTTGGGCTTGAGAATGCCCTTGGGCTATCGGCTCTGGAAAAAATGACCCCGGAAGCCATTGCGTCGCATATTCTCCCCATGTCCGAGTGCCTTTTCTTCCTGCCCTCTGTCCAGGCCGATGGGCTTTGTGAAAAAAAAATCAGTTTCGGGCAGAAGCTGTCCTTTGAAGAGATTGTCCCCCACCTTCCCCCTGGAAATGCTTCCCCTGACTTTATCAGGATGGTGGATTCTTCAAACCAATTACTGGCCCTTATTGAACCGGACAAAGATCAAGCCTTTTATAATTATTGTTGCGTTTTCTCCTGTTAACTGGTATTTACAAACGGTTATCCATATTTGTAATGGTAGTTGGGTCTGTTGTCTCTCTTTTCTTCTGAATGGAATATCGGATAAAAGAAATGAAATACGAGACCCGATTTTATACCATGTTTTATTTATTCCAGACAAAGGAGTTCAAAAGTGGTTCTATTGGCAGAGAACAAAGAGGAGATGATCGAAAGTTTCAAGCTCCACGAGTCCGATACCGGCTCACCGGAAGTTCAGGTAGCAATCTTAACACACCGCATCAGTTATCTTACTGAGCACCTTAAGATTCATAAAAAAGACCATCACTCAAGACGGGGTCTCTTGATCCTGGTTGGAAGGCGCAGAAGCCTTCTGGACTATGTGAAGAAAAAGGATGTCACCAGATACCGTTCTTTGATTGAAAGACTCGGACTTAGAAGGTAGAATGACTATCAACCGGTTTTTGGCTGTTTGCAGGTCAAAAACCGGTTTTTTGTTTGTATCTTATTGTATTGGTACCAATTTTATTTTTAACCGGGGGCGGCAGTCATTTGGGATGCTTTTAAATAAGTTCGCATGTTTGCCATCAAGCATATTGTTTGATGGCAAACATGCGGGTTTATTATTTCTAAGGTATCTCAAGGTCTCCGCCCCTTTTATTACTTAGGAGAAACTATGGAAAAAATTACAACAGCAATGATCGGTGGGAAAGAATTATCCATCACCACCGGCAAGATTGCAAAACAGGCATCTGGATCGGTTATTGTCCAGTATGGAGAAACCCGGGTCATTGTAACTGCAGTTGCGTCAAAGGACGCAAGAGAGGTTAGCTTTTTGCCCCTGACCGTTGAGTATCAGGAGCGGATCTATGCTGCCGGCAGAATTCCCGGCAATTATTTCAGACGGGAAATCGGACGGCCTTCGGAAAATGAAACCTTGAGAGCACGAATGATTGACCGGCCCATCCGGCCCTTGTTTGAGAAGGGGTATAATTTTGAAACCCAGGTCATTGCCACGGTCCTGTCAACGGACAAAATGTGCGACCCCGGCATTCTGGCTATTGTCGGCGCATCGGCTGCCCTTGAAATATCCGATATCCCCTTTAACGGCCCCATTGCCGGGATTAAGGTGGGCCGGGTGGATGGGCAGTTTATCGCAAATCCCACACCCGAACAGATGGAAACAAGCGATATCGACCTGACCGTGGCCGGTTCCAAAACCGGTGTGGTCATGGTGGAAGGCGGCGCTGATGTGGTCTCTGAAAAAGATATGCTGGAAGCCATCTTTTTCGGCCACGAGGCCATGCAGCCCCTTATCGATCTCCAGATCCAATTGAAAAAGGAGATTGGCAAGGAAAAAAGAGTCTTTACCCCTCCGGCAAAAGATGAGGCTCTGGAAGAAAATGTTATGGCGTTTAGCGCCGGCAGAATCCATGAAAAGGTTCAGATCAAAACAAAGATCGAACGTGCAAATGCCCTGGGTCTCTTAAAAGAAGAGGTGAAGGATCATTTTGCAGAACAATACCCGGATCAGATGGACGAGGTCAAAGAGGCATTCAGCAATGCTGTCAAATCCGTGAGCCGTAAAATAGTCCTCACAGAAGACAAACGCATTGACGGCCGGGCCTTTGATGAAATCCGCCAGATCGACTGTGAAGCCGGCTGTCTGCCAAGGCTCCACGGATCTGCCCTGTTTACCAGGGGTGAAACACAGGTGCTGGGGGTTCTGACCTTAGGTTCCGGCAGGGATGAGCAACGCATCGAAACCCTGAACAATGGGGATACCACCCGGGCCTTTATGCTCCATTATAATTTTCCTCCCTTTTCAGTGGGAGAGGTCAAACGGGCAGGTGGCCCCAGCCGCAGGGATGTGGGTCATGGCGATCTTGCCCACAGGGCGCTTTCAAGAATTCTTCCTTCGGCCGAAGAATTTGAGTATACCATCCGACTGGTGGGAGAAGTCATGGAATCCAATGGGAGTTCCTCCATGGGAACTGTCTGCGCCGGCACTCTGGCCCTCATGGATGGTGGGGTACCCATCAAGGCGCCTGTCTCGGGTATTGCCATGGGCCTTGTAAAAGGTGAGGACAAAACCGTTATCCTTTCCGATATCCTGGGGGATGAAGATCATTTCGGGGATATGGATTTTAAGGTGGCAGGCACAACCGAGGGCATAACGGCCCTTCAGATGGATATCAAGATCAAAGAGCTGTCCAAAGAGATCATGGAAACAGCTTTGAACCAGGCCCGGGGTGGCAGGCTTCATATTTTGGCTGAAATGATGAAAACCCTTGATAAAACAAGGGAGAATCTATCCCCCCTTGCGCCTAAAATTGTCAGTATTCAGATCAACAAGGACAAGATCCGGGATATCATCGGACCTGGCGGCAAGGTGATCCGTGCCATTCAGACGGAAACCAATACCGTTCTTGAAGTGGATGATTCAGGTCTTGTAAAGATTGCTGCTGAAAATCAGGAAGATGCAGACAGGGCGATGAAGATGGTAGGAGATATTGCCATGGATCCTGAAATCGGTGCCATTTACCAGGGCGAGGTGGTGAAAATTACGGACTTTGGCGCTTTTGTCAATATCAAACCCGGGACAGACGGTCTGGTTCATATTTCAGAACTGGCTGAACATCGTGTTAAACAGGTCACAGATGTGGTCAAGGAAGGCGAAATAATTTCCGTAAAAGTTCTGGACATTACCCGGGATGGAAAAATTAAGCTGAGTTACAAAGCAGCTAAAAAAGATGAAGAAAACTAATTCTTTTTGTGTCTGTCCCCTTGTCAGCGGCAGCAAGGGGAATTCTGTGTTTGTTTCCACTCCCAAAACCGCCGTGCTGATTGATGCAGGGCTGTCCGGCATTGAAATTGAAAGACGCCTCACCCTTGTGGGGCAAACACCGGAACAGCTTTCCGCCATCATCATCACCCACGAACATACCGATCATGTACGCGGGGCGGGGGTATTGAGCCGCAGGTTCAATATCCCCGTCTATATCACCCCCAAAACCCTGGATGCTTGCACGGGTTTAGGGAAGATCCAACACCTTAATTTTTTTGAATGCGGAACCCCCTTTGATATTGATGAGTTGCGGGTGGTCCCCTTTTCCATTTCCCACGATGCCCAGGATCCTGCCGGTCTGACCCTGTCCTTTGGAGAAAACAAAATTGGTATCGCCACAGACCTTGGCATTGTCACAGGCCTTGTCAGGGAACATTTGAAAAATTGCCATTTGATCTATATCGAATCCAACCATGATCCGGAGATGCTGATCAACGGTCCCTACCCCTGGTCTTTGAAACAGCGAATCAAATCCAGGACCGGGCATCTGTCCAACATGGACACCCGGGAATTGCTGTCAGACATTCTGGGCCAGAATCCGGATCCGGATGTTATCCCGGACCTAAAGCATGTGATCCTTGCCCATTTGAGCGAGGAGAACAATTGTCCCAGGAAAGCTGCCATGGAAGTGGCCAAAGGGCTCAATGGATCCGGGATCGCATTGTATGTGGCAGGACCGGATTACCCCGGAGAAATGATCCGTCTTTAGCCGGCCGAATCCAGAACTTTTTCATCTCCAATGCAGCAGGGCAGATATACCGTAAAACAACTTCCTTTGCCCGGTACACTTGAGACCATTATTTTTCCCCCATGGTCCTGGATGATGCCGTGGGCAATGGACAATCCCATGCCCGTTCCTTTTTCGATTCGTTTGGTGGTAAAATAGGGTTCAAAAAGTCTGGGGATATCCTGGTCAGGAATACCACAGCCGGTGTCTTTAACCGTCAGTTTAAAATAGTCTCCGGTCACAGGAAAACCAAACCCATGGGCATTCTGTTCCATGGCAACCCTGCTCACTCCAAGGGAAATCTGTCCGTTTTTTTTGCCAACGTCCAACTCAATGGCGTGCATGCTGTTGATCAGTAAATTCATAACGACCTGGTAAATTTTGGTCTTGTCGGCAAAGACAAGAAGCTTGTCAGGCGGGATTATGGTGGTCAGCTCAATGGTGGCGGGTATCCTGATTCTGAAAAAACAAATACATTCCCGGAGGATAGAACCCAGATCGCAGGTCTCTTTATCCAAAGGGGTCTGGCGGCTGAAGGCCAGTATCTGATGCACAATGCCACTGCCCCGTTCACTGGCCAGGCAGATGTGTTCAAGATTTTCAAAGGCCGGATGGGTTTTGTCCAGATCCAGGAGGGAAAGTTCTGCATATCCCAGGATAGTGCTTAAAATATTATTGAAATCGTGTGCCACCCCTCCTGCCAGGGTGCCGATGGCCTCCATTTTTTGGGAATGATGCAGCTGCCTGAGCAATTTTTTGTTCGTTTCTTCCGCCCGGGTCCGGATCTGGATTTCATTTTCCAGCTGGAGGCGTCTTTTTTTTTCTTCCTGGACCATTTGGTAGATCTTGTTGAGAAGAAAGGCAACGGAAATGGTGACCACGGCATTGAGACAAATAAAATTGACCCCGACCACAATCCAGATGGCCACGGCATCGGGCTGGGTGTCCATCCAGGGCATTCCCCTGCCCGGGATAAGCATGCTCAACCCCAGCAGGGTGACTAGATTGATCCCAAGGGAGATCACAGCAGGCCTTACCCCCAGTAAGACCCCGGTCATAATGGAAAACATCAGCAACCATAAAAAACCGGCGCCTTTGGGGCCCAGAACAATAAGAAGCCCCAGGCCAAGGGCATAAAAGATCAAGAGCAGGCCAAGGGTTTTGTTTGAAAAAGAGAGCTTTTGGTTCATCAGCAGAAAAAAGACAAACCCCAGGGCCAGGGTATCCAGGAATGCAATGCTGTAGAATTTTAAAGTAAAAGAATAATAAATACTGGGCAGGTAGGCGATGGAACCGAAAGTGACAAGGCCCAACAGCAGATAAGATAAAAGTCGTTGCCGGAAAAAATCAATGCCGTTTTCCCCAGATGGGGGGGAAGCCTCAAAAAAATTCAGGATTCTATTTTTTAAAGTCATAGGGTTTTAAAAGTATTATAGTTGTTTGAGCCTATCAGATCAAAAAAAATTTCACCATTAAAAAATTATACCTTTGCCCAGTTACTTGCCATGGGGAAGTGATGTCGGTATAAGTTCCTTGCCCAATTCCTGCGGTGACAGTATAATTATTTTTATTGTGGGAAGTAGAGAACCCCAGATTAAGACCCCTGAAAATCTGGGAGAATCTGTCTCCCATTTTTAAATGTTTTGAATCCTATATTGAAATAAAGCTTGCCGCAAGATCCATGACGTAGTAATTAAGACCTATGATAACAACAGATTATCTGTCTTAGGAAAGGACGAAAGGACCCACCCATGAATCCGGTTATTGATGCCTTAAAATTTCGTCATGCATGCAAAAAATTTGATCCCAAAAAAAAGATCCCCGGCCCGGACCTGGATACCATACTTGAAGCGGGCTGCCTCTCGCCTAGCTCCTTTGGTATGGAAGCATGGAAATTTCTAGTGCTGGCTTCCGATGCGGTTCGGGCAAAACTTCGGCCTGCCTGCTGGGATCAGCCCCAGGTTACAGAGAGCAGCCATGTGGTTGTGATACTGGCGCAACCCGGCCTGATTGATCCTTCAAACGCATATGTCCTGAAGAGTTTTCTAAGACGGAAACTGCCCGACGATATCACCAGGGCCTATATTGAAAAATACAAATGGCATATGGATACAGAGGTATTTCCCCGGATGAATGCCTATGCCTGGTGTTCAAAACAATGCTATATTGCTCTGGCCAATATGATGACAACGGCCGCATCCATGGGCATTGATTCCTGCCCCATGGAAGGGTTTGAAAAGAAGCGGGTGGAAAAACTTCTTGAAATTGACACCCGAAAGTTTGAAGTGTCGGTTCTGCTGGCATTGGGATATAGGGCCGGGGATCAGCCTCCCCGCCGGCGTTACCCCATTGATGAATTGGTGGAGTTTAGATAAAAAATTTTCTGGTTGAAGTACCGGGGGCCTGTTTTGCACTGGGCCCCCAATGTTATATATATTTTTCAGATCCGAAATCAATCGCTCTTTTGCACAGAACAAAACCGTATCTCCATAAATCAAGGAGGCCAATATGGAACAGGCAAGAATTATGGTGGTTGATGATGAACTGGTGATCCGTGAATCTTTAGGCGGCTGGCTCAAACGGGACGGATACCATGTCAGTACGGTTTCAAGCGGCGAAAAAGCCCTTGAAACCTTAAAATATAATAGCTTTGATGTTATATTGCTGGACATCCAGATGGACGGCATCAGCGGAATGGAAGTCCTCACCCATGTCAAGGAAGAATATCCTGATATTGATGTGATCATGATCACGGCTTTTGGATCTATTCCTTCGGCGGTCCAGGCCATGAAATCCCATGCTTTTGATTACCTTTTAAAACCTTTTGATCCGGATGAATTGGGGGTGTTGATCAAAAAGATCATGGATCACCGGGCAAGGAAAAAGGAAAATACCTTTTTAAAAGAAGCGTATGCGGAGCAAATCCGTTTTGAGAGCATGATCGGTCAATCCGCACCCATGCAGGCGGTTTTCGGTCTGATCAATGATATCATGGACTCGGATGCCACTGTGTTGATAACCGGGGAGACAGGGTCGGGGAAAGGCCTGGCGGCCAAGGCCATTCATAGTAACAGCCGGGCCAGGGAAGGCCCTTTTGTCAGTGTCAATTGCGGTGCCATTCCCAAACATATCATGGAAAGCGAATTGTTCGGCCACAGAAAAGGGGCGTTCACAGATGCCAGGGAAGACAGAAAAGGCCGTCTGGAAATGGCCAATGGCGGGACGCTTTTTCTAGACGAAATCGGTGAAATCAGCATGCGCATGCAGATTGACCTGCTCCAGGTTCTGGAAGACAAAATTTTTTATAAAGTAGGGGGCACCCAGCCCATTACAGCGGATTTTCGGGTGATTGCGGCAACCAACGCAGACCTTACCCAGGCCATCCGGAATAAAAGTTTCAGGGAAGACTTGTTCTATCGTCTCAACGTGATCTCTTTTACCATGCCGCCCCTGCGGGAGCGCAAGGAGGATATCCCTATTTTGGCCCGGCATTTTCTGGACAAGTTTACCCAGGAGGTAAACCGGGGAGTGGAAAGGATTTCCAGGGATGCCATGGATGAACTCATGCTCTATGAATGGCCGGGAAATGTGCGGGAATTGTCCAATGCCATTGAGCGGGCTGTGGTGGTTTGCAAGACCCGGACCATCACCCCGTCTGATCTGCCCATCGGCCAGTCCCTGGAGAACGAACTCAAAGAAAGGTATTTTTCCCTCACGGATATGGAGCGCCAGCATATCAGAAGAATTCTGGAACAGACCGGGTGGAATATTTCCAAATGCGCTGCCATCCTTGGGATTGACAGATCAACTTTGTATAGTAAAATCAAACGCTACGAACTGATAAACCCCCGTGTCTGATATCTCGGCCATGTCCTGGGGTAAACCCGACACCATTCTTGTTTCTCCCGTGGGTGAGATTGCCCCCTGGATATCTTTGGCCCTTGCCGAAAAAATGGCAGGCTTCTTTGGATTTAAAACACGGGTGGCTCCATTGCTGGATGATATCTCCTTTGCCTTTGATCCGGACCGGAATCAATATCATTCCACCCGTATCCTGACGGAACTTGCCGCTTGCTGTCCCCGTGACGGGCTCAAGATCCTGGCAGTTACCCGGGAAGATCTGTTTATCCCGATTTTAACCCATGTTTACGGAGAGGCCCAACTAGGGGGAACTGCCTGTATTATATCCATTTCACGGCTCATTTCCGGGGTTGACATGGGAGGGCCGGACCAGGGTGCCGGCCGGATTGTCAAGGAAGCCGTCCATGAGCTGGGGCATTGTTTTGACCTGCGCCATTGTGAAGATGTGCATTGTATCATGCATTATTGCCGGAAGCTTGAGGATGTGGACAGAAAATCATACCATTTCTGCCGGTATTGCACTATTTTTTTGTCAGACAATATCAAGGCCCTTGGGATATAAAAATTTTTACCAGATCCTCCCAGGCGATCCCCGGCAGGTTGCCGTAGATATCCGACATCAATGTTCCTCCATCTGCCGCAGCAAGTTGGGTGTGTTCTTCGAGAAATTCATAGAGACGGCTGACAGCGGCAGTCATGAATTTTTCAGAGGTGTCCATGAAAAATAGATGTTTCAGATCCTGTTTCAGATCCGGGCAGTAAAGGGTGAGTATCCACCCTTGGGTATAGGGTGCCTTTGGGATGAGTTCCGGCGCGTTCCGGACCTGGGCGTTGACTTCTGTGACAACCCCATTGACAGGGGCAAGAAAGGAAACCCGGTTTCCCCCGCGGGTCAGGGTAAGGGCGGTTTCCCCCCGGGTCAGCCGTTTTCCCATCAGGGGGCAGGACAGGGTGTCAAACTTTCCCAGCAGCTTGCAGGCAAAATCATCAATGCCCATGCGAACCATGCCGTTGTCCTCAATCTTGACCCAGGTATGGCCCTGGGAAAAATAATATCCCATGGGCAGAAAAATGCCGCTGATCTCTTCAAATTGAACCGGCTTTAACAGGGTATATACCGTGAACTGGTCATTGAAATACTGGTCAAATTCACAGTCAACGCAGCGGTAGTTTCTTGGGCAGGTTTTAAACCCGATAACCCCTTTCATGTGGTGGATACAGGGCCGTTTTGCCAGGGGGGCTTTTTTTAATTTTTCCTTCCAGAAAACAAGCGCTGCGCTTCTGCCTTTCAAGGGTGTCCCCTGGTCCGTTAACGCCTGGTTGGCAGAACAGACCCGTGCCAGGGCCCGTTCAAACCGGCAGTCGGCACAGGCAAATTTCTTAAAACACATTTTTTTCTTTACCACCCCTGCCTGCATCCAGAGGCAGGCGGGGGAATCGGTTTTTCCATGGGATTTCATTTGTCACTCCTTGGTGGGTTTTCTTCCTGAAAAAAAGCAGTTCAGGTGCCCAAAAATTTACGGGTCAGGTTCTGCCAGCCCAGGCCGGGCAGGCTGCCGTATACATTTGATCTTAAAACCCCGCCGTCTGCTGCCAGGGGGCCTGTAACCTCTTCTATCATTTGTTCAAGAACCAAAACCTCCCGGTCGAGCCAGGAACAGCTTTCCTCCTCTGCCATCAAGTCTTTAAGGGCGTCTTTGATATCCGGGGTGTGGAGGGTGAACAGCCACCCATCTGTGTAAGGATCATTTCCCGGGAGGGCTGGCGATTTGGCCACCCCATGGTTTACCCGGGTAATAATTCCATTGATGGGGGACAAAACATCTGCAGAATTGTTTTTTTGTCGGATACCCCAGCCGGCCTTGTTTTGGTTCAGCTCCTGGCCGGTCAGGGGCAGATCAAAGCCATCCGGGCTGCCCAGGACCTTGAAGCTGAAATCATCCATGCCCACCCGGACGACACCGCCGTCTTCAATGCGGGCCCAGGTATGGCCCCAATGGAAATAGCCGGACCGGTCCAGTTTAAACCCTTTGATATCCGCGATCTCTCCCGGACCCTGGGCAATTGCCAAAGAGAGGGTATCCTCAAACATCTGGTCAAAATCGCAATGACTGCAATTGTAATTCATGGGACAGGGCCTAGGGTCTGCCCTAAGGGTCAGGGTATGGCGGCAGGTTCTGTCACGGCTGTCGTGCCGGCGCATGGCATCCTGCCAGGAGAGGTGCCTGCCTGTGGCCGTCATTTTCTGCATGGCCGCATCATATTTACAGGAGGCGCAATCATAATAATGGGTGCACTCTTTTTTTTTCACCACTCCGGCCTGCATCCAGAGACAGGGATGGGTGGGCAATATTTCTGCCCGTTTGCGGGTGCCGGTATTCTCGGACATGGTTGCCATAAACTCTTTTTTCCGGTTCATGTGGACCTCCTTTATGAATAATGGGTTATGTTATTCAGATAGAAGAGCAAGAAGGATACCACGCCCTTATGGGTACAATTTATTCGTGCGGAGCTACGGTTTATAGGCCTTTTGGCCTGGCAGGGTTTGGTAGACAAAAAGAGAATGTGAATCTGTGTGTGGGGTTTTTCAACAGGTTTCAGGGCCGCCGGGATCTGTTTTTCACTGGAGAAAGCCGGTCTTGACCGGCGGGAACAATATGAAGGGTTTTACCACAGCCCTGTCTTATTTTACCACAGTCCCGGTTTGCCGGCAGGGATGAACTAATTCTTGCACATCTGTTCAAGATAATGCTAAAAATGAAGAACGGTCCCATTTTACATCACCATTTCAAAAGGAGGCCATCGTGGAATTCCCCCAGAACGAAATGGAGACAATCCTTAACGGCATCAAGGATTTTATCCTGGTCATCTCTCCGGAAAGGCAGATTCAGATGGTCAATGACGCTTTTTTAAAGCATATGAATTATGACCGCAAGGATGTCCTTGGCCGGAAATGCTATGATGTGTTCCAGGAGGTCACCCGTAAAAGCAGCAATTGCCATAAAAATTGTCCCCTGGAAGATGTCATCCGCAACAAACAGCATTGCCAGGTGGAACTCACCCGGCTGGGATCTGACGGGAATCCGCGCTACACGGAATTGACCATCTTCCCCATCTGGGAACAAAAGGGTAAAATTGAAAAATTTATTGAGATCAGCCGGGATATCACACAGCGGAAGGTAAGCGAACAGCAGAACCAGGAGTATCTTTTAAAGATGGTGGAGCAAAGAACCCGGCAATTGAAAGAGAGCCATGAACGGCTTTTGCACCAGGATAAGATGTCTTCCCTTGGGAAGCTGGCCTCTTCCGTGGTCCATGAAATCAATAACCCGGTGGCCGGCGTGTTGAACCTGGTCCTTCTCAGCAAGCGGATTTTAAAGGAAGACCAAATCAACCAAGGCGAATTGGACCTGTTTTTACAATACCTGGATCTCATGGAAACGGAAACCCGGCGCATTAGTCGTATTATCAGCAATCTTCTGGTTTTTTCCCGGCAGTCGAAGATTGAAGTTGTCAAGTTCGATCTCAATGAGTTGATCGAGCAGACTTTGATATTGAACTCCAATCTTTTGAAAATCAACCGGATAAGGGTCACTGAAACCCTTGAGCACAACCTGCCCCTGGTCAGGGGATCAGAAGACCAGATCCAGCAGGTGTGCATGAACCTGATCTCCAATGCCATTGAAAGCATGGCCGGCAGGGAGAAAAAGCAATTGACCATCAAAACCTTTCGCAAAGACACGGAAAATGCCGTTGGGCTTGAGATAGGGGATACGGGCACAGGGATTCCCCAGGAGATGATCCCAAAAATATTTGAACCTTTTTTTACCACCAAGAGAAAGGGCAAGGGGGTGGGGTTGGGACTGTCGGTTGTCTATGGTATTATCGAGGAGCATGGCGGGAGCGTATATGTGGATTCAAACCCGGGCAAAGGCACCCGGTTTTTAATTACCTTGTACCGGGAATTGGATCCCGAAAACAGCAAACAGACCCTGATAGATTCCAAACCATAAGCCGGGCCAGTATCCTCTGCACCCCTGGTGATTTTTTTTGAAAAGGAAAAAATGAATAAAACGGATCAAACCCTGATGGAACAGATGAAAATTACGGGTCGGGAAATAGCCGGCCGAAAGGCATTGCTTTCCTTTGATGAAAAAGATGCCCTTATCCTGTCCGGCTTGAAGCGTATTGTTTTCAAAAATATTGAAGAGATCGTGGAAAAGTTTTACGACTGGGTCACTTCCTTTGGAGACCTTGACCGGCTCATCGGGGACAGTGAAAGCCTGGAACGGCTGAAGAAGTACCAGCAGCAGTATATTCTGAGCCTATTTGACGGCCAGTATGATGAGGAGTATGTGCATTCAAGATTACGGGTGGGCATGGTCCACAGGCGGATAGGCCTGGAACCCATGTATTATGTGGCTGCGGTTCATCGTCTGGGCTATCTCCTTGGCCACATCATCACCCAGGGGATGAAAAAAGACGGTCAGGTCCTGGCCTCCCTGGATGCTCTGGACAAAATAATCATGTTCGACCTGTCTTTGATTATGGATACCTATATCACAAGCCTCATGGATGAGAGCCGGCGCAGCAAGGAAAAATTATCGGAATATGCCCTATCCCTTGAGGAAACCATTGCCCATAGAACCCGGCGCCTCAGGGACCAGGCCCGTCATGACGGGTTGACAGGGCTTTTGAACCAGCATTCCTTTTACCAGGAGCTGAAGCGGGAGCTGGCACGGAGCAGCCGGCTCAATCATCCGGTGGCCCTGTTGTATTTTGATCTGGACGGATTTAAAGGCTTGAATGACACCAAAGGACATAAGGCAGGAGATGATATTTTGGTAGCGGTTGCCAGAACAGTAACCCAGGTGACGCGGCAAAATGAGATCACGGCCCGGTACGGAGGAGATGAATTTTGTATTATCCTGCCGGAAAGCCGGGTTGAACAGGGGGTTATTGCTGCCAAGAGACTGAATGCGGCCCTTGAGAAAAATATCAAAGAGACTCAGGTCACCTGCAGCATTGGGATTGCCGCATCTAGTCCGGATCAGCCACTGGATGCCGATTCTCTGGTGAAACTGGCCGATGCCGCCATGTACAAGGCAAAGACGAAAAAAGGCTTTTCCCTGGAGGTCGCCGGGACACAAGCCCACTAGGCAAAGCGAAACAGCCCGGCAAAAAGCTGCGTCCCTGGAAATGAGGTTGTCAGCCCGGACTGAAGGGCCGGGTTGAGATGGACAGGGCTCGCCCAGAAGCTTGCCACAAGTATTCCGCCCGGGCGGGGACCACAAATCAACCTGAAAAATCGTGATTGTCCAGTTGAGTTTCGGGATCAGAAGCGATTTTTTGCCCAAAAATCGGTTCAGATCATTTCTTTTTTCAGCAGGTGATGGTATTCCCCGTTAAGGTCTATCAGTTCCCTGTGGGACCCTTTTTCCCTGATTCTTCCGTCCCGTAGCAGCAGGATCTGGTCACAGTCCCGTATGGTGGAAAGTCTGTGGGCAATGATGATGGAAAGCCTTCCCTGCATGAGTTTTTTCATGGCCCCATGGACCCGTTGCTCTGACTGGGAATCCATGTAGGAGGTGGCCTCGTCAAAAATGATCAGATCAGGATCAAAGGCAAAGGCCCTGGCAATGCAGACCAATTGTTTTTCTCCGCTGGAAAGGGGGTTTCCCCCTTCCCGGATAAGGGTGTCCAGTCCTGCAAATTTTTCAGATAAAAATGTGCAATCAGCTTTTTCCAGGGCACTTTCAAGACGGCTGTCCTTGTGGGATTCTTGCCGGGGGGTTATGTTTTCCCGTATGGTTCCGGAAAACAGAAAGGGGTCCTGCATGACCAGGGCGGTTCTGCTCCTGATGTCCGTGATGTCCATTGAATCATGGGCAATGTGGTTGATCAGTATCCTGCCTGCGTCCGGACGGTAAAATCCGGTCAGAAGGTTGATGATAGAGCTTTTGCCGGATCCTGTCTGTCCCACGATCCCAATGGATTTTCCCTTTTCAAGGGAAAAATTTATCTGTTTGAGTACCGGTTCTTTGGGGGTATAGGAAAAATCAATGTTTTCAAATTCGATGCGATCAATGGTTCTAAGGGGACTGCGGGTTCGGGTAATCCGTTCCCTGGCCTTTGGCTGCTGCAGGACCAGGATGATCCGTTCGGCCGAGGACAGGGCATTCTGGAGCAAATTGAATTTTTCCGACAAGTCCCGGAGGGGTCTGAAGAAAAGTTTCATATAGCTTAAGAAAGCGATCAGTTCTCCCAAACTCAGGGTCTGGTCCATGATGGCAAAACTTCCTGTCCAGAGGATGACGGCAATGCTGGTCACCCCTAAAAATCCGATAAAGGGCATGAACATGGCAAAAATTTTGATCTGGAACATGGCCGCTGAAAAATGCTCCTGGTTCAGCCGTGCAAAGCGTTTCATAAACTGCTCTTTGCTTGGGATGGTCTGGATGATCTTGATCCCAATGATGCCTTCGGAAAAACTATGGTTAATTTCAGCAATTTTCTGACGGATGGTCCTGAAGGCATTTCTTAAAAGCTTTGAAAAGGCCAGGACACTGACGATAATAAAGGGGACGACCAGGAAAAGGGTTACAGCCATCTGGGAATTGATAAAAAACATGACCCCGAGGATGCCTGCCATGAGCACCAGGTCTTTAAATATAAAGACCAGGACAGAGGTGAACATTTCGTTCATATTTTCAATATCCCCTGCCACCCGGGAGACCAGCCGGCCGCTGGAATTTTTATCATAATAGGAAACCGGCAGCCCGGTCATATGGGCAAACAGTTCGCACCGCAGACCGAGTATGATTTTTTGGCCTGTGTACTCCATAAAAAGGCTCTGGCAAAAATCAATAACAAAGGCCGCACAGGTGATGCCGGCAAAAATCAGGCAAAAATTTGTAAAGGATGTGATTTTGATGCCTGCCAGAATTGCAAAGCTTTCAGGGCCCGTTGGCAGAATAAAACCGTCAAAGGCCTTTTGGGTCAACAGGGGCATGAGCAGTTCAAAAAAAGTAACCACAAAGACCAGAAGGGTGGTCAGTCCCAGCATCCAGGCATAGGGCCGAATAAAGGGCCAGAGTGCCTTTAAAAGGATGATATTGTCCAGGCGGATCTCTTTTTCTTGTGTGGCAATTGCGGCCGGGGGATCAGCTGTCATGGGCCTCCTCAAATTGCTGGACTTGAAAGGAATCCGTATAAAATTTATTGGTGCCGATCAGGTCTTCGTGGCGGCCCTGGGCGGCAATGACGCCCTTGTCCAGAATATAGATCCAATCGCAGGCAGCAAGGGCGGAAAGCCGATGGGAGATGATGATAAAGGTGGCATTGGGATTTGTGCACTTGAGCTGTTCGAGTATGGTGTGGGCGGTCTGGGTATCCAGCTGGCTGATGGGATCATCCAAAAGGATGATCTGTTTGTCAACGATTAGGGTGCGGGCCATGGCCACCCGTTGTTTCTGGCCGCCGGAAAGGGTAACTCCCCGTTCTCCCACAATGGTTTCAAGTCCCTGGGGCATGGCATCGATGGTGGCGGTAAGGTCGCAGGTCTGGATGATTCTGTTCAGTTTTTCCGGTTCAATCGTCCTTCCCATGAGGATGTTCTCCTTCAGGGTTCCTGAAAAAAGAAAGGATTCCTGGGGCATAAACGCAACATGGGCTCTCAGCAGATCCGGGTCAAGGGTGGAGATCTCATGGTCATCGATGAACAATTGTCCTGCATCAAGATTGTAGAGCCTTGGTATCAAATGGACAAGGGAGGTTTTTCCGCTGCCCGGCGGCCCTGTGACCCCCACCCGGGTGCCCGGCAGGATATCCATGGTGATGTTTGACAGCACAGGGGTCTGGTGATCATGGGAAAATCCGGCCCGGTCAAACCGGATTCTGCCCGCAAGGGTTGGGGGACGGGCTGCCAAGTCGGGAGAGCGGACCGAGGGGACAGCGTCCAGCAATTTATTGAGCCTTTTCAGGGAGGCCATTCCCCGCTGGAAGAGATTGGTCATCCAGCCGATGGCAATGATCGGCCAGGCCAGCACGCCCATGTATTGCAGAAAGGCAACCAGTTCCCCGGGTGTCAGGCGCTGTTCCATGACCAGAAAACCGCCGTAGAAAATAATGATCAAGGTGGAGAGATTAAAAAAAAGAGCCAGCAGGGGTTTTAGCATGGCACCGACAAAGGCCCGTTTCAGGTTTTTCCAAAAATAATCTGTTGAGGCCTGGTCAATTTTTTGGCCAATGGTTTGCTCAAAGTTAAAGACCTTGATTACCCGGATGCCGAAAAAACTTTCCCGGATCTGTTCGGTGAGCTGTGAAAAAGATTCCTGGGCGGTTCGGTGAAAGGCGTGCATTTTATGGCCCAAACGCCTGGTGAACCAGACCAAAAACGGCATGGGAATCATGGCAAGGGCTGTCAGTTTCGGATCTGTCCAGATCATGATAGCGATGGTGGTCCCGCCCAAAAGGACGGTGTCCACCAGAACCATGAGTCCGAACCCGAAGGCCATGCGCACATGGGTGATGTCAGAGGTGGCATGGGCCATGATATCCCCTGTTTTTGTCCGGTCAAAAAAGGCCATATCAAGTTCCAGGACATGGCGAAAAAGGTCATCCCGAATTCCTTTTTCCACATCCCGGGCACTGCCCATGAGCAGAATCCGCCATCCGTACCGCAAAATTGCCATCCCAAGTCCCAACCCCACAATGAACAGACATTGCCGGACCAAGAGAGATCGGTCCAGTTGGGCAGTTGAAAGGCTGTCCACGGCCGTTTTTATGATCTGGGGAACGATGAGCTGGGCGCCATCCACCAGGATCATGCACAGAAGGCCTGCCAGGATTTTGAGCCAGTTTCTTTTAAAATATGGAAGAATGAGTTTCAACAACATCCCCTTATGTTTTTTTTGTCCGGGTCTGTCTTTATCTGCTATTGTTCGTAAATGGTTGTGATCACGGCAACCAGTATCAACCCGGCGCCGACATAGCCCAAAAAGGTGAAATACTCTCCCAGAAACACATAGGCGGTGAACGCGGCCACCACCGGTTCAAGGGTTGCCACAATGGAGGCACGGCCTGCTTCCAGATATTGAAGGCCCTTGTAGTAGCAAAAGTTGGCCAGAAAGGTTGAAACAAAGGACAAGGCAATCAAGGCGGTCCAGGCAAGGGGTGTCTTGTCTGAAAATTCCACAAACGGCAGGACTCCCAGAGCGCCAATGGGCAGCACCCATAAAAACAGATTGGCACTGGAATATTTGCCGGAAAAATATTTTCCGATGGTATAGTAAAGGGAATAGCAAAACCCGGATGCAAGTCCCGACAAAATGGCAATCCAGCCAATGGATGTGCTGCCCTGGGTATTTCCCCCGGTTTTTGATATCAAAAAAACCCCGAGGATCACAAGGGCAACGGCCAAAGATTTCAACACGGTCAGTTTTTCTTTATAAATAAAATAGGAACAGACCACCACCCAGGCGGGTGCTGTATACAAAAGAACAGACGCAAAGGCGGCACCGGCTGTCTTTACCGCAAACTGGTAGGAAATGTAGAAAAGGGAAATACCGAATATGCCGAATATGAGAAACAGGGGGAGATCTTTTTTATCCATTCGGGTTTCTTTTTGTATCACGGCCTGGGTGCCAAACAAAAACCAGGTTAGCAAAGCCCGCCAGAAGGCCACTTCCATCGGGCCGACCCCCTGGGCGAAGGCAAGGCTTGAGAAGATCCCGATAAGTCCCCAGCAGATGGCTGCCGATATGATAAAAATATATCCTGTAAACATTTGGATACCCTTATCAGGAAAAAGGATGTTTGAAAAGCCAAATCAACCTGTGGTACAAGCCCCTCTGATCTGTTCACACGCCGGCTGATTTTTTCTTGTTTCCCTTTTCGCCTTGCCGGGAATGCCGTTCTGGGATATGGGTAAACAATTGG
>VMSR01000099.1 GCA_013792075.1 Desulfobacula sp. | reverse complement strand
TTCAAACAGGCCTCAACCTTGGAAGCATCCACATCGGCCGGCAAGGTAATACTCCTTGAAAAAGATGTTGACGCCCTTTCCGTCTTATGAATTTTATAGCCATCAGGGGCATCTATGTTCCGATAGCCGCTGATTTCAAGATAATTGCCCTGGATTTTAACGTCCAGATCGTCTTTATTGAGGCCTGGAACCTCAGCCCTGATTTCAAAAACATCCTGGTCCTCATAAAAATTTGTTCTTGGCAGATTCCCTTCCATGGCCCAGTGATAGCCGGGTTCCACTGAACTGTCAAATCCGGTGTACAGATTGTTCAAGCGGCTTCGTAGCAGATTCACATTCCCAAATAATCTATCCAGATCACTTAATCTTGCAAACATAATACGTCCTCCTTTTGTTAGGGTACACTTGCGGGGTTAAATGCGGAAAATATGGTCTTGTGCAGAGGATTTGACGTTTCCATGAAAACCGATCGCGATATCTGAACGCTCTATCTTCGACCTTATATTTCCACCAATTCGCCTTATATTTTGCCAAATGTAATTCTTTAACAAATCATGTCAATATGTTTTGTATGTTTTTTTTTCATTCTTTTTTTGCTGTGTTGTGAGGCTGGATTTTTAATATGGAGCAGATAATAGAAGACGGACGCAGGTTTAAACACCAATGCATCAGCATCCGAATACAGCATTTCCTCTTCATATGAATGCTTATCCGGGCAAAAAGCTGTTCAAGTACCAAAACATGAGCTGCGGGGACGGATTGGGAATTCTTTCTATTGATCCGCCATGGCAAGTTTTACGCCAAGTGCTGCAAACGTTAGTGCAAATGTGCGTTGTAACCAAACAATTACCCGTGGCGAATGAATGACATATCGGCGCACACTATTTGCAGAAATACCATAGAGTATGAAAACAACCAAGGTCATGGCCATAAAAACCAAACTCAGAAGAACCATGTTTAACGTTGGTGATGAAGCGTTTGGGTTGACAAAAAGAGGTAAGAACGCCAAAAAAAATATGGAAAGTTTGGGGTTGAGAATATTGATCAAGAAACCTCTTCTGATAACTTGCCATACGCCAATTTTTGCGGACAATGCGTCAAATTTCAGTGCGCCTGTTTCACGCCACATTGCCCATGCAAGATACAGCAGATAACCAGCACCTGCAAATTTGACACCTTGGAATGCCAGAGCGCTCATGTGTAAAATGGCAGATAGCCCAAGTATACTCGCAGACAAGTGGGGGAGAATGCCTGCTGTACAGCCGAAAGCGGCTGCAATACTTGCTCTCCGACCAAGGAAAAGACCGTTCGAGATCGTATAGACCACCCCGGTTCCAGGTATCAGAACAACGACCAATGCGGTTACCAAAAATTCCATGCTGACCATTTTTAATTCCTCCGCAACCCGTATACATTTTTAAAACTCCAGAATATCCGGATTTTACGTCCGAAAATCTGCGCTCATCTGCGGGCGATATTATTTTTTCTTTTTCATGGCCTCAAGAAAGAGGCTTTCCATGGTTCCCAGGGTCTCTTTTTTCTGGTCCTGGGCAAATTGTTTCCAATTGTCAGACTCTTTTTGATCCGGAGATCCCAGGGTGATCCTTCTCTTATCCTCGTCAACTTCCTGGACAAGCACCAAAGCCAAATCCCCGGGTTTCAATTTGTCATACGCTCCGGGAGAAGCCGCGGTGCGAATATTTGACATGGGCAGCAATCCTGTGATGCCCGGTTCCAGGTTCATAAAAAAGCCAAAGCTCTCTTTTTTCTCAAGAATTGCGTTCACAACCGCACCGGGGGTATATTTTGTGCTGACCCCTGTCCAGGGATCGCCCAGGGCATCCTTGATACTCAAAGATATTCGTTTGCTGTCCTGGTCAATAGCCTTGATCACCACCTGGACCTGTTCTCCCTCCCGGACCACATCTTCCGGCCGAAGAACCCTTTTGGTATGACTCATTTCACTGATATGCACCAGACCGTCCACACCCGGCGCAATTTCCACAAATGCACCAAAAGCTGCCAGACGGACCACTTTTCCCATGACCTGGTCTCCCGGTTTAAAGGCACTTCCCATATTATCCCAGGGGTTGGCATCCGTCTGTTTAATGGAAAGGGAAATCTTGGGGGTATCCCCTTCTTTGGACTCTATCTTAAGCAGCTTAACACGCACAAGGTCTCCGGACTGGAGAACCTCTTCTGGTTTTTCCACCCGGGACCAGCTCAGCTCTGAAATATGGGCCATGCCCTCAACCCCGGGCACAAGCTCAATAAAAGCGCCAAAGGGCATGAGTTTGGTCACACACCCCTGGACGATATCCCCTTCGGAAACCTTTGCCAGAAATGCGATTTGCTCCTCTCGGATCTGCTCATTGAGCAGATCCCTTCGGGAGACCACGATATTTTTGCCACCTTCTTCAAACCGGGTAATCAGAAAATGATGGGTCTGACCCAGATAGTCTTCGGGTGTTTCCACATACCGGACATCTATTTGACTGACCGGACAAAAGGCTCTTTTCCCCAGGATATCAACGGTAAAGCCCCCTTTTATCACCCCGGTCACCTTGCCTTCTACCGGGGTATGATCCCGGGAGGCATCTTCCAGCATGGTCGCTTTACCGGCACCGGAAATAGCCCTGGACAGGATAACTTCACTTTCGGTAAGGGAGACCACATATAATTTTATCCGATCATTGACCTGGAAAACAAAGTCCCCGTTCTCGTCCAGAAGTTCATTTTTTTCAACCACCCCGTCACTTTTGGTGCCGGTATCGATATAAACACTGGACTTGCCAATGGAAATAATCTTCCCTTCGACCATGTCCCCTTGTTTGAGTTCCTGGCCGATCTTTGCCTCATAGGAATTAAAAAGTTCCTCAAAACTGATATCTTCTGAGTCTTCTGGGTCATTGTTTTTAAATTTTTCCGTCATTTTCCGTCTCCCGGACCAAGTAGTATTATATTCTGACTGAGTACTATCCTTTACCGGTTCCGGTGTAAAGCGAAAAAAACCTTTGCAAAAAGCTTTTTGCAAATTTTCCCATAACATAGTAAGGTTGAGATGAGAAACCATATACGGTTGACAAGATCTTTCGGATTTCATCAATGAGGTGTTTACTGCCAGGGAACGACCAAAACCTTTTTTTAAGGATTTGCCAATGGAGGCTCCAAACCAACCGTCCGCAGCTGAAAAACTTCAAGATAAGGCAGATATTCTTGAGAACAATCTGTTTAGCGCTCTTTCAAAACAGAATAATCCCATCCATATCCAGTTTCAGATCAATCGGGAGCAATTTCCAAACCCGGTCATTATCAAGGCCCTGTTGCAGCTATTACCCCGGATCAATATCAAAGGTCCAAAAATCATCATTACCCTCAACCAACTGCTGAACCGGCCCATTCCGAAGGATAGCCAGCTGAAAACAGAAAAACAACTCCTGGATGTTTCCGGAACAGACAACCCGGATCTGTCCCGGCTCACGCTGACCCTTAAAATTCTTCTGACCAGCAAACTTCTCACGCTTTCAGTCAAAGGAACCCCGGTGATTCCCAGCCGGGATGGGGCCATTGCCAAGGCTTTTTTTGACCACAAATCCTGCCCGGGTGCATTGTCAAAGGACGGTATAATGGATTACCGGGAAATCAATAAATATCCCATTGCAAAAGCCGGAGACAACCTGTTTTTTATTATTCCCGAATCCCAGGGAAAACCCGGCATGGGGTATGACGGCCAGATCATCCAGGTTCCCAATGCCCTTGCTCTGAAAATCAATCTGAACGGAGGCGTTGAGAAGGTTGACAGCCTGGATACGGAGGGAAAAGAACTGGGCTATTTTCTTAAAGCTGTTAAAACAGGGGTGGTGGTGCTGTCCCGGGACGGCAATAAAATCACGGACATTGGCATCAGCGACGAATTGGAGATCAATCGCCTGGACTATTCCACGGGAAATATCGGAACCAGTTTTATCTGTCCCATCAGTATGAAAATAGACACCATTTGCAACGGGTTCAAAATCAGGGCCAGAGGAATGGTGGAAGCCAATGTCCTGGAAGGCGGAGAGATTGAAACAGATAGCCAGGCGCACCTCCATACCATTCAACCAGGCAGCCGGGTAACCGCCCAAAAAGATATTATCGCCCATTTTGCCAGGAATGCCGTTCTCACCTCGGAAACAGGAAGCATTACCCTCTTGGAAGAAGTGATGGACTCCACCCTTTGTTCGGTAGAAATTCGGTTTGAAAAAAATAAAGGGGTCATGACCAGCAATACCCTGGACGCTGAAACAATCTTCCTGAAAAACATCTATTTTTGCGGGGAAAATACCATCCATTTCGGCCGCAGGCTCTTTTCCAGAAAACAGGCGCTCATAAATGCCCTTCAAACTCTGGAAACTGAAACGAGCACCTTAAATGAACAGGAAAAAGAGTGGATGGAAAGATTTCACCATGAACTCCAGCGACTCACAAAAACCATTAAAAAAGACCCCCTGCTCCTGGACAACTTAAAAAATCTCATCCTTGCCACCCGGACCATGGAGTTTGATACCCTTGACAAAGAACTGGAAACCATTGAAAAACGGATGAACACAAAAGAAGTGTCCCAGATTAAGAACCGGTTGGAGTCTCTCAGACAAATACCTGGGAAAAACAAGGCGTTTGCAGAACAAAAAAAAGAACTCAGTGAAACTATCAAGGCAACAGACCAGAAAATATCCGGAATGTCCCTGACGATTGAAGGGTATCTCAGGCGGGCAGGCACTCTCAAAATTCATACCGGTAAGGCAAAAGAAACCCCTTCCCAGGAACCGGATGTCTTTATCGAGTCGGAACAAAGCCAGGATACACCCATCAAACTGAGCATCACCTACAGCGGCTGGGAAGGGTTTAAAATCACCCGGAATTAGATATCCTGGAAAGCTGAGATCTGTCATTCTTATCCGGCATTCAGCTTTGCCAGCAGCGTCGTTGCCAGTTCTCGGGTTATCCCTGGCAGGGAGGAAAGCGCTTCCAAAGAGGCCTTCTTCATATTTTCAATCCCTTTGAATCGGGTAAGCAGCATTTTTTTCTTTTTTGGGCCAAGGCCGGAAATGTCATCCAGAATAGAACGGCTTCCCCGCTTTTCCCTTCGTTTCCGCTGGAAGGTGATGGCAAACCTGTGGGCTTCATCCCTTACCCGCTGCAAAAGGTACAACCCTTTCTGGGCTTGCCCTATCACCAGAGGATTTAACCGGCCAGGCACATAAATTTTATCGGCAAGTTCACCCTTTGCCTTGTCCCGTTTGGCAAGGCCGGCCAGGGCAAAGGACTTTTCAATTCCCAAATCCTTTAACACGGCCAGGGCCATTCCCAACTGGCCCTTTCCCCCATCCACCACCAGAAGATCGGGCCAGACCATCTCATCCTGTGTTTTTGAGAACCTGCGCTCAAGGACCTGGTACATATAGGCATAATCGTCCTGAACTTCCATGCCCCGGATAATAAATTTGCGATAGGCTCCGGTGTCCGGCCTGCCGTTTGTGAAGACCACCATGGAGGATACCGGATCCTGGCCGGATATATTGGAGTTGTCAAAACATTCAATGCGCAGGGGCAGGTGCTTCAATCCCATGAGGGTTTTCAACAGAACCAGGGATGCCTGTTCCTCTTCCTCTTTGAGCAAAATTTTTTCAAGCTCTCGGGAGGCATTCACAACAGCCATTTGCACCAGTCTTTTTTTCTCCCCCCGCTCCGGACAATGAACCTTAACACGTTTCCCCAGGCTTTGGGTCAGCCGGTCTTCAATTGCCTCTCTGTTCTCAATGGCTTGGCTGACCAAAACACCCGCCGGTAAAAACCGGGTCTTTTCATAATATTGATCCACAAAAGCCGAAAGGACTTCATCGGATTCCTTAAACCCCAGGTCCAGCGGATAATGGGCCGTATCAATCAAAAGACCGGACCGGACCAGCATGACCGTCACCACGGCCTTTCCCTTGTCCCATGCAAGGCCCATGACATCCCGGTCCTGCATATCCGGGCATACCACCACCTGTTTTTCCATTATATTTTCAATGGCAAAAACAGCATCCCTTGCCTGGGCAGCCTTCTCAAATTCCTGAGCCCCTGCATGGGCTTTCATTTCGTCTTTGAGCCGCTTCACCACCTGCCCGGATTTTCCCTTTAAAAACAGGATGGCATCCTGTACCTGTTTCTTATACACGGATTCTGAAACCGCGTTGCAGCACAAGCCCAGGCATGCCTTTATCTGGTAATTGAGACAGGGCCGGGATCTGTTTTTGAACTGGGTATTCTGGCATTTTCTGAGTTTAAAAATCTTCTGAATCTGCTTTAGGGTCCTGTTAACACTCAGGGAAGAAGAGTAGGGACCAAAATACAAGGCATGGTCATTTTTGATTTTCCTCACCCGCTGGATGGCCGGATAGGATTCGTTCATATCAATCCGCAGCAAGGGATAATTCTTCCCGTCCTTTAAGAGGACATTGTATTTGGGAGTATATTCCTTGATAAAATTTGATTCAAGGATAAAGGCCTCATGGTCCGATGCGGTGATGACCAGATCAAAATCCTTGATCATCTCAATCAGGACAGCTGTTTTCGTATTCGGGAGCTGTTTTGAGATAAAATAGGAAGATAGTCTTTTTTTAAGATCCTTGGCCTTTCCCACATAGATGATGTTTTTCTTGGCGTCTTTCATCAGATAGACACCCGGACGATGGGGAGACTGATTGTATTTTTCCTGGAGGGCCTGGTTCATCGGTTTTTCATTTGTCTTTATTTAGTTGTTCATTATCTTGCCAAGTTCCCTGATTTTATCCCGGAATTGGGCTGCG
>VMSR01000242.1 GCA_013792075.1 Desulfobacula sp. | reverse complement strand
CACCGCCATCTTGTGCCCCTGGCCAAAACGCCCTTTGGCAACCAGGGCCGAAATATGGATTTCAGAAAAAAGGGCAGGGGGGTGACTGTGGCGTTTTTTGTGGGCTGCCTTGTTGACAAGACGTTTCCCCAAATTGCCCACGCTTTGGTGGAAGTGCTTGCCCATTTCAAGGTGAACATCCTTATCCCCAAGGACCAGGGATGCTGCGGTATCCCGGCCCTGGCATCGGGTGACACCCAGAGCTTTGAACGATTGCTGGCCTTTCATGTGGAGCTTTTTTCACGTGAGCCTGTGGATTATCTGGTAACCGCCTGTGCCACCTGTTCTTCCACCATCATCCGTCAATGGCCTGCCCTGTTGCAGGGAAAAAAAGGACCCGGCCAGAGGGAACTTCTGGAAAAGGCCATGGTGCTTGCGGAAAAGACCGTGGATATCAGCTGGCTTCTGGCAAAGCGCTTTGATCTGTTGGCGCCCTTTAAAGAAAGGCCGGGTCCAGAACAGATCGTCACCTGCCATGACCCCTGCCATTTGAGAAAAACCCTGGGGATTTTCGAAGAACCCAGACAGGTGATCCAGGCCTGCGGCCATACGCTCAAAGAGATGGGGTCTCCGGATCAATGCTGCGGCATGGGCGGCAGTTTTAACCTGGAGTATTATGATCTGTCCTCCCAAATAGGAGAGGAAAAAGCGCTGGATATCATGGCCACAGGCTGCACGACCGTGGCCGCATCCTGTCCGGCCTGCATGATGCAGATATCGGACATGCTGGCCCGGCAAAATGCCCGGATCCGGGTGAAACACCCGATCCAGATATATGCAGACCACTTAAAAGCGGTTAGCCGTGAAAATAGGGCGTGGGATCTTTTATCCCGGCTTCCTTAAATCCCTTTATTCTGTGGAGACAAGAATCGCAGTGCCCGCAGGAATGGCCTTGTTCATCCGGGTCATAACAGGAGATGGTAAAAGAATAGTCTATCCCAAGACCTGTCCCTGTTGTGATGATTTGGGCCTTGGACATGTGTATCAGGGGGGTTTCGATCGTCAGGACGGTTTCTTTGGTCACGCCTGTTTTTGTGGCCAGGTTGGCCATGGTCTCAAAGGCTGTTATAAATTCGGGCCTGCAGTCGGGATACCCTGAATAATCAACGGCGGTTACCCCGATATAGATGGCGGATGCTTTTAAAACCTCTGCCCAGGCCATGGCATAGGAGAGAAAAATGGTGTTCCGGGCCGGCACATAGGTTATGGGGATCTGGGTCGCATCCAATTGGTCCACCCTATCATGTTTTGGAACGCTGATATCAGCGGTGAGGGCTGATCCGCCAAACTGGCCCAGGTCAATATCGATTATCTTATGGGTGCGGGCCTTGAGGGCGAGGGCCACTTGCCTGGCGCATTCAAGTTCCACTAAATGGCGCTGGCCGTACCTGAAACTGAGGCTGAATATTTCATTGCCGGCAGCCTTGGCCATGGCCATGGCTGTGGTTGAGTCGATGCCTCCGCTGGAAAGCACGACAGCTTTCTTTGTCATGGGCAATTATACTCCTCTTTGATGGGGATTCCAGATAATTTTATGCAGTTGAAGGGAGAGTCTGGCCGGCAGCCGGTCTTCTAAAATCCAGGCAGCAAGGCTTTCCGGGGTGACCTGACCGAAAACCGGGGAAAGATGGATTCCTGCAGCAGGCCTTTTGGGAAGGTTCTCTTGAAGCATGGCCCTGGCAAATTCATAGTCCTGTCTGGATCCGATGACAAATTTGATTTCATCCTTCTCGGTCAGATAGTTCAGGTTTTCATATAAAAAAGCGTCCGCCTCATTGCTGGAAGGGCACTTGATGTCCAGTATCCGGATACAACGAGGATCAATGTCCCGGATGCTCAGGCTGCCGTTGGTTTCCAAAAGCACCTGAAAATTCAAGGCAAGCAGTCGGGAGATCAGTTCGGGTGTTTGGGCCTGGAGCAGGGGTTCTCCGCCCGTAATTTCCACCAGGCTGCAGTCAAAGGTTTTGACCTGATCGATAATTTTTTTTATGGGCATGGAAATGCTCTCGTCTCTGGCATAGACCGTGTCACACCAGGTGCAGTTCAGATTGCACCCGGAAAGCCGGACAAAGGTGCAGGGAAGTCCTGTAAAGGTTGATTCCCCCTGGAGACTATAAAAAATCTCACACAGATTAAGGGCCACTTATAGCTCCTGGTAGGAAGAGCCGCACCCCGGGCTTTCAAATACCATTATCCGCGTCACCTTGATATGCTCTGTGTTCAGGCGCAGTGACAATTCCTTGTAGATGAGTTTTGACAGGTTTTCCGATGTGGGATTGATGCTGCCGAATTCCAGGATTTCGTTGAGATTGGTATGGTCCAGTTTGCTTAAAACATCCTTGACCACCCCTTTGACATCCCGGAAATCAATGCCGATGCCCAGTTTGTTGAGTCTTGTGCATTGGATATAGGCTTCAACAATCCAGTTGTGGCCATGGATTCTGGAGCAGTTCCCATCATATCCCTTTAGGGCGTGGGCTGCTGCAAAATGATCTTTTACATAAATTTCATACACACCCGGCATAGCGTCTCCCATGTATGGAAATGGTTTTTCTTAAATTACAAAGCATACCATAAATTTGGTTCTGAATCAAAAAAGTCAAGGGTCTATTTTTGTTCAGATAAATTCTGGCAAAAAAAAAGCCCCTCAATGGATTGAGGGGCATTGTATTATTTTGGTAGCGACGCAGAGAATCGAACTCCGGACCCTGCGGATATGAGCCGCATGCTCTAACCATCTGAGCTACGTCGCCAAAAAACCCGAAACATATATCACGGCTTTAACCGGCTTGTCAAATGTTATTTTATTTGTACGGCCGTTTCAGAGTTTACCACTTCAACCGTAAAATTTTCCAGATTGTCCGGCAGGTCTGAAAAGACCAGCATAAACGGAACAAATCCTCCCGGTTTTACATTTACATTTGAGTCGTGGGCCCCTTCCCTGATGGTCAATGCTTTGTCTATGTCCATTATAGTACCGGTTTTCAGCATCTCTTCGGCAATGACATTGCCGCAGAATGCAACCTGGGTTTTGGTTTTGACCTTGCCCTTTGTAATCAAGGTTCCTTTGACCTGGATATGGCTGTAGGGTATTTCTGCCGGGTTTTCAATCCGCCCTGTTATGACGAACAATTCTCCTGCCACATCATTGGAAATAAATCGGCCATTGACACTGGCTTCGTTGGGAATGGGCTTGGGAGCTGGTTTTGCCGGTGCTTCCTTTTTCAGATAGTGTTCTATAAACGGTATTTTGACATCCGACAGATAGGGAATCTTATACCCCAGGCTCATGCTGACGACATAGGCGCCTGCCACAAGGACAAAGAGCAGCAGAAACAGCATGGCGGGTGCGCCCATGGAAGCGTTTCTTCTTCTCTTCTTTTGCTGGCCCGAATACAACTCCGGTTCTCCCTGGTCAAAGTCAGCAATCCCTGCGTTTTCCATCAGGGATCTTGGTTCGGCCGGGGTCAGCCTGTTTTTGGGCTCAGGTTCTTCTGATTCACCTGTCTCATCTTCCGGGTCTGGATCCTGGACTTGCTCCTGATATGGGTCCTGATCCAGGTCCGTAAAAGTATCTTCCGGCTCCGTATCCTGGTCCAAAACCTGGTCATAGGAAGAAAAATCCTCCGGTGGGAGTGTCGACCCTTCAATATCCCCATCATCCGATGCCGCATCGAGGTCTTCAAAGGCCTTTTCATCAAAGGTCAAATCCAGATCCGCTTCATCTGTTGGGTTCTGGCCGTCGTCTGTTTCCATTCGAAGATCGGGAAATGTCATTTTCCGGTCATCCGGCTCTTCCGTCTCAAAGGCCAGATCCAGGTCGTCTTGCCCGGGTCCGGTTTCTTCAAAAACCAGGTCTGCATCCGGGTCATCCTGGAAAGAAAGATCTGCCTCGGACGCATCTTCGTCCTCGGTTTTATCGTCTGCCTGGAGGCCAAGGGAATCGGGATCCGGCGTTTCAAATTCCAGGCTGTTAAAATCGGTTGGGTCTGTTGAACTTGTCATATCCAGGTCAGGATCATCAAATTCAATATCACTGTCGTCAAAGCTCAGCTCATTTTCTTCAAACCCAGGTGTTTCCGATTCATCTTCAAAGCTGATTTCAATATCTGCCGACTGTTTTTCAGGTGCTTTGACCCCAAGGTCCGGGTCGCTGAAATCCAGGGTGTCCTCTTCTGTTTCAAAATCCAGATCATCTATTTCAAAATCTGTCTCTTCAAAATCCAATTCCTTGTCATCAAAATCAAGATCTTGGGTTTCGGTTGTAACGTCTTGCTTCTTAAATTCATCAGGGTCATCGTTTTCAGAAAAATCAAATTCGATTTCTTCTTCGGCCGCTGCTATGGAAGGGGGCGGAACAGGAGGAAAGGCTGTGAAAACATGCCGGCATAAACCACACCGGACTTTTGAACCCCCAGCCTTTAAAATAGATTCGTCAAGGTTAAAGCGTGTTGAACACTCTTCGCAGGTAATAATCATTGCGCTTCCCCTTATTATTACAATTTCAGATCGTAGATTGCAGGCAAATTCCTGTATTTTTCATTATAATCAAGTCCATAGCCGACAATGAACCCTTTTTCAAGTGAAAAACAGGAATAATTCACATCAATATCCATCTCCCGGCGTTCGCGTTTGTCAATCAGGGAACAGATCTTGATCGAACGGGGATCCAGGAGCCGGACAAATTCAACAATTTTTGACAGGGTGTGCCCCGTGTCCACAATATCTTCCACCAGGAGAATGTCCCGGCCTTCCAATTCCAGGTCCGGCTGTTTGGTAAATACAATCTGTCCTGTGGACGCAGTCCCCTCATAGGAGGATGCACCGATCAGGTCAATTTCATGGTCAATGGATATTTTTCGGGAAAGGTCTGCCAGAAACATGAAGGAGCCTTTTAAAACACCGATCAATACAAGGTCCAGGTCTCTATAATCCTTGGAAATCTGTTCCCCGGTTTCCTGGACCCTGACTTTGATCTCTTGTTCGGAAATCAAGGGGATAAATTCTGGCATTTGGCTTATAATCCTGTTTTTTCAAGTTCTTTGATAAGGTCTTTCTGCTTTTTGTCCAGTTTTTTGGGCATGGGTATATTAATCACAACAAAGAGATCTCCGCAACCATTTCCTTTCATATCCGGAATGCCGTGGCCTGTCAGTCTCATCTTTGCCTTGTGGTTTGTTCCCAAAGGCAGGGTCAGGCTGATGATTTTTCCTGCCGGGGTGGTGACCTGAATTTTATCGCCAAGAAGGGCCTGGGACAGGCGCACCTCCCGGATAAGGGAGATGTCATTGCCCTCAATGGTAATATTCTCCGGGGCAATGGGGCTGGATTTGATATACAGGTTTCCGGCAGGTCCCCCGTTGGGGCTTGCCTCTCCTTTCCCGGCCAGGCGGATTTTTTTCCCCTGGGTTAGTCCTTTGGGAATTGTAACTTCAACGGCTTTGGCAATTCCGCCCTGGCTGATGGTAATGGTTTTTTTGGTGCCGTTGATGAGTTCATCAAGGGTGAGGGGCAGTTCATATTCGAGGTCTTTGCCCTTTGCCGGTGCCTGTTGACGACTGCGTTGCCCTCCCATGTTCTGGAAGAACGGGTTTCCCCCCATGCCCGAAAAACCGCCCCTGGAACCGCCCCGGCCACCGCCAAAGCCGAATTCCTTCAAGATATCCCCCATATCAAAGTTTCTGAAAATATCCTCCTGGGAAAACCGCTGCTGGAAATCGGCAGAACCATAGGTATCATATTGGTTGCGTTTTTCAGGATCACTCAGAACTGCATAGGCTTCGCTGAGCTTTTTGAATTTGTCTTCAAGCGCCTTGTCTCCGGCGGTTTTGTCGGGATGGTATTTTAATGCCAGTTTTCTGTATGCTTTTTTTATTTCATCTGCACTGGCTGTTTTGCTGATGCCCAAAAGGCTATAATAATCATCGGCCATATCTGATTCCCCATGTTTGCTAAATTCAATTATTCAAGCTGTTTGTGGGCTAAATGATAAGTTTTAACCCGCTCAAGTCAAGCGTTTTTGTTATTTTTTTGAAAGGCGGAGATCGCCACCATTAAAACCGAAATGGCTGCCGGCGTCATGCCGTCGGTCCGGGATGCCTGGCCAAGGGAGTGGGGCTGTATGAGGGTCAACTTTTCCCTGAGTTCATTGGACAGACCATGGGCGGCAGTATAGTCAAAATCTTTCGGGATGCTTATCTTTTCCAGGACTTTGAATCTTTTTATTTCATTGAGATTGCTCTGGATATAAACTTCCTATT
>VMSR01000163.1 GCA_013792075.1 Desulfobacula sp. | reverse complement strand
CAGCTGTTTACCCTCCTGCTCGGAGCCATCGGCAGCATTTCACTGGTGGTCGGGGGAATCGGGGTCATGAACGTGATGCTGGTCTCGGTGACCGAGCGGACCCGGGAAATCGGTATCCGACGGGCCCTGGGTGCAAAGCAGGGGGATATTCTCCTCCAGTTTCTCATCGAGTCGGTGCTGCTGTGTATCATCGGGGGACTTGTCGGGATCGGCACCGGTGTGGGCGCCTCATGGGTCATTTCCCACTATGCCCACTGGCAGTTTTCCGTCTCCTACGATGCCATGATCATGGGCGTAGGGGTGTCTCTGGCCGTGGGAATCTTTTTCGGCATCTACCCGGCCCGGCAGGCCGCCCGTCTGAGCCCCATCCTTGCCCTGAAGTCTGAATAACGCCATTCTCCCCGCAATACAGGGGGAACATGCCCCTAGCGGAAAAGAAACAATTTCTTATGTGAGGGGGCACTCAATGTCAGAATATTGTAGATAGGGGATTAATGGATACTTTTATGATACTTACCAGATACTATATGCCCAACTGACATGGGTTTTCGGTCGGCAGCCATTTGTTTCATGGAGGATTTGGCTTTCTGATTTGATTCCTGCAGATTTTTGAGGTCGATTTAAAAATTGCATATTATCTTGCATAATTAATTTTGTGTGACTTTTTTCCAATACTCTGGAGATAAAAAGGTTAGTTCTTTTTTATTCAAAATTTCAAATAAAAAAGGTAAGTTTGTATATCTTCTTAGAAATTTCTCCATGTAATTTTCTTTCTATTATGTTTAATCTCAATTATTATCTTTTTAATACTGCTTCCCATGACATGACATTGAACTTGAACATAGTTTCAACTTGTTTTTCTGTTAACAAAGTCACTTCTGGATACACTAACGCATTTGTAACAATAAGCAGTCTCCATTTTGGATTCGGCATGTATTGTCTTTCATTGCGAGACATGAAAAATCTTTTAGTTTCGAGGCTTGTTCCCTTGACTTCAACATGAAGCTCTTGCGGGCTTTTTTCCCTTTTCGCAAGAAGATCGTACCCACAATTATCTTTCTGTCTATCTGTTACTTTGTAGTTTTTTTTCTTCAAATATTCAAAGGCCTCTTTTATGGATGCTTCTTCAACGGCTTGCCGCAACTCTTTTTCTGGGAAAGAAGATTGTCGTACTCCATTTTTAACAATATCTTCGGCTATTTTTGTAAATTCATCTCTCCATTCATCTTTTTTGCCGTGACCTTTTGCATAAACAATAGGCGTCCTTTTGAAATGGTTACCAGGTATAACGATATCTCTTTTATTATTGGGTATTAGATTCGCAGAATTGGTACTTATACAATAACTATAATAATTACCGTCCACATCAGTTTCGAAATCTATTCCAGATTTATATTCAGGCCTGCTTTGATACTCTCGTTCAAAGGTGGCATTCTCATACCAACCCACCACCGTTAATGGTCCGTTGCCGTCTCGAGCGGATACAAAAACAATTAACCAATTCTTATTGTTTTTGGGCTGCGGGGGCCTATATTTAGATCCTATAGGTGGGATATAAGCGTAATATCGTTTATTGGGAGCTTTTAAAAAATTATACTTTTCATGGGCTTCTTCATACTCTGAAATATGAGTATGTCTCCCCACTACTGGGCCACCAGAATATTCGTCAGACCATCCCGTTTTAACAAAAGCAATTCGATTATCCATTTTTTTCCAATATTAGTGTGTTAGAAATTTGAGGGGATTTAATCCGAAAATCTCAAATTTGAAAGTTAATAGCGAGTCAACTGTTAATGCTAAATGATACAACGAACAATGCTAAGTAGATCAGAGTGAAAATAAGTATCACTAAATATGATGCATTTTCAGCTGATATCTTTTTGTGAATCCATTTCAGAAGCTTTCCCGGCATAGGTCTGCCTTTGCTTGATAAAAAAGTTTCAATGTCATCAAATTTTCGACCTTCCAAAATTGTCTCAACAGGAGCCATAGTACCATTCTCCTCGAAATCACGTGCGACAAAGAGAAAGTAGCTCTGATAAGCAAATGCTCTTTCCATCATTATGACCCAAAGGAAGGATAAAAACAGTCCAGCGATTGTAAGAATTAACGTCAATATAATAAATGGAGGATTTTTCAATAAAGCCGAACCAGCGATGGCGATAAGTATACCGTGGGCAACTAACATCACATTAAACCTGGACCAAGCTTCATCGCCACAATGAGCCCACATATCTATAGCGGATTGGTAGCCGATACGGATATTTTCAATATTATCTTCCGTTTTTTTTTCTTTATTATCTGACATTATTTTGCCTTCAATAATTTTGAGGTAAAGATCATATAATTTTCCATTATGTTAATTTTTAGTACACTTATATTTTGTATTTTTTTCCATAGCTTCAGCCCGAAAAAAATTTAAGGGAGGAAAGAAGGCTTATAGTTAAAATTATTAAACCTCCATAAAAATATAAGATGCTTTCATTTAGTAGTTTTAAAGAAAACACCTTCAATTTTTCCCATCTATTCCAAGTTATTATTATTTCTACTGGCGATGCTTTTTTCAACTCATCCACCGTCATCCAAGGTAAATTATGCATTAGTTGGTTTAGTTTAAGTCGATGTTGATTTAATATAGCATTATAGTATTGTTGTAAAACATCAAGCGACATAAAAAAACAGATGCCAGAAATTCCAATTATAAAATGGTACCATTTGACTGTAATATCATTTTCTTTTACTAAAAAACCAAAAAAAATGAGACAGAAAGCAATACCCCACTTGCGCACTTGAAGCGCAATTTCATTTGTCTTTTTGGACCATTCAAAATTTCTATTTAGAGCGTAAAAAATAAATTCTTTTCGGTTTGAATATAGCCGTTCCTTATCTATCTCATGCTGCCTCATAAAAGCCTCTATTTTTTATTCTGGCGATTCATTGCCTCTGCGGTGTTATTTTATTTTATAAAGAATATTTTTTGAAATTAGATTTTAATAACCTTTAACATTGATGAGGTAATTATAAATTTCAAGCTGCTAAGTAGGTTGACATTGTCCTCACAATTAAAAAAAAGTTTTCCTATATGCTTATGGATGAAACAATATGCCCTAATCAAAAGGAAAGGGCTGATAATGTTCAATTATGTTACTTTTTTTGGAAAGAGATTTCTGCTTTTCCAAAGTTATCGGGTCATTTTTTGGGTTTCAATATTGAAGCTATCTTCAATTGCTT
>VMSR01000184.1 GCA_013792075.1 Desulfobacula sp. | reverse complement strand
GGGTAACGATCCAGATGCGTTCTTCTGCCGTAAATATGGCGGATAAAAGGGCTTCATACAGGGCATCGCTGGCAATATCCGGGCCGGAAGGAACCACCTGTATGCCCGTATCTCCGTGGGACAGGGGCATCTGTATGGGCGCATCCAGTTTTTCCCGGGCGGTATGGTTCCAGTCTTGGGTGAAGATTTCCATGTAATGGAATACCGCCGGTCCCTGGATGGAAAAGAGAATATCCTGCCACCGGTCATTGCAGGGCTCTGGTCCCATATATTCACTGGAAAGGTTCATCCCCCCAGCCAAAACTGTTTTTCCATCAAAGAGGAAAATTTTTCTATGATTTCGCAGGTTGATATAGTTTTGAAAAGGCCGGGTCAGCGGGGGCATATAAAAGGCCACTTTTCCTCCGGCCTTTTTAAATTGTTTTAAAGGCGTCTGGGAAAGATACAGGGGGAGTGATCCGATACTGTCAATGAGCAGTTTCACGATTATTCCCTGGGAAGCTTTCTGGGTAAGCTTTTCAAGAATCGATTGGGCGACTTCATCTGAACTGAATACATAGGTGGAAATTAAAATCTGTTGCTCGGCCTTTTGAATTTGGGCCATCAATGCAGTATACGCATCAACTCCGTCGGTATAAAACGCAAACCAATTGCCCAGGGTGGCACCGGCAATTCCGTTTCCCCTTAGGATCATGTCAAGGGAGGTGGCATTTTCAGGGGCGACCTCGCCCTTGCATGTTAGTTGAATCTGGGCTTTGGTCCGTTTTCTCCGCTTCCGGCTTCGGAATACAAAATAGAGGGGTACGGCAATATAGGGAAGCAGGATAATGGCCAGAAGCCAGGCGATCATGCTGGTGGGCTCCCTGCGCTGGTAGACCATGTGGCCCAGTGCACTCAGCACCAGAATGTCGGCAATAATGGCACTTAAATGGATGATTAATACGTAAAGCATTTGTTCATTCATGGATACATCCGGATCAGGGTGGTTTTGCCCCGAGCCACTTGACGTAAGTCTTCGTCAAATCAAATAGCAACCGGCCCGGTTCCGGAAAGGACCGGCAGCTATTGTGGCATCCTATAGGGGGGTGAAATCAAATTTCTGACCGCCAATGGAGGCTTCATACATTAATCCGCCCCTGGTATGGACAAAAACCGCTATCCCTTTGTTATAATTGGTTTGGGCCTGGACGCCTGTTGCAGGGCCGGCACTGGCTCCGGCGGTGGCTCCCTCGGTACCGGCTTTTGCCTGGGCACCGGCTGTGACGGCTACCGCAGACAAGGAACCGTCAAATTCATAATTCCCGCTGGTAAATTCGTCATAGGACCGTTTGTCCTGTAAAAAAATGATTTCGGAAAAGGCCTGCCCGCCCAGTTGGAATCCCACACTCAGTTTTGTTAAAGTGACAGTTCCGGACAATTTCCCCTGTTTATAGACCTGTCCTTTTCCAAAGGCACCGCCTATCATTATCCCGCCTTTTCCCACCAGAGGAAAAACGGCATATCCATAGCAATCCTTGAAAAACGGCAGGACAGCCTCGGATTGCTTGTACACGGAAATCGTATGTGAATATTCATCGGCAAAGGTCTGGGAGCTTATGCCTGCGGCCAGTAAGAAGACCAGCATCCAAACGCTGGATTTTAGGGTTTTCATTTTTATCACTCCTTGATTATCTGATCATTCCACAAGTTTCCGGGTAAAGGTCAGAACCTGCTCCCGGATTTTTTCATCCATATCGCCGGGGGTGGTGCAATGGCCGATGAACAATTCACCGGCATTGATGGCCTTGTGCGGCTTCTGGATGCGGCCGAATGCCGTAAAGGCGGCTTCTGCATTGTTTTCCCAGGGACCTGCGCCGGTGACCAAAAGGGCCTGGCGCTGTCCCGCAACCAGGGATGCATGGCCGGGCTGATGATAATTGGTATAAAGGCTGTAGGTCCGGTCGATAAACGCCTTCAGCTGGGAGGTAACCCCCCAAAAATAGAGGGGAGAGGCAAATACCACGGCCTGGGCAGAGACCATTTTCCCCAGAATATCCGGAATATCATCGGTTTGTATACAGCCCACCTCATCCGGGTGTTCTTTGCATTTGGCACACCCCAGGCACCCGTTCAGGTTTTTGGAATTCAGATAGATGGATTCCACACCGTGGCCAAGGGATAAAAGTTCTTCTTCAACCCAACCAAGGGCTTTGGCGGTATTGCCTTTCTTTCTGGCACTTCCCTGTAATAAAACGACGTTCATTGCAATCTCCTATTGGTTTGTCAATCTGCTGGTCCCTTGTCCGGGTTCCATTACCCCTAGTATATCAATATGATTCTTTTATCGCAATGGCGGATTGTTTTTGATATAGATCAAGGAGGTTGGATTCAACCTGGGATATGAATACACCCACGTCTTTTGGTAAAAAAATAGAGATAACGGGCGAAAGGACACAGATGCTTCGAATTTTCAGTAACGAGATCGTAAATCCAGAAAGTTTTGTGGTCACCCTCGAACTGGTACCCGGGCGGGAATCGGCGGGCAGAAATATTGATACCTTAAAGGCAATTGCAAAGGATGCCTTTGGCGACGGCCGGGTCTCTGCGGTATCCATAACAGACAACCCGGGGGGCAACCCCTCCCTGAGTCCGGATGTCCTGGGGTCTGAAATTTTTAACTGCGGACTGGATGTGATTGTCCATTTTACCTGCAGGGATTTGAACCGGGTGGGCATGGAAAGCCGTGCCTTGCAGCTGGCCCGCATGGGTATGAAAAATATCCTGGCACTGACCGGGGACTATTCGGGAAAAGGGTTTGGCGGCCAGGGAAAACCTGTCTTTGATTTTGATTCGGTCATCCTGACCACCCTGCTCAAGTCCCTTAACCAGAGGCTTTTGGCATCCGGCGACCCGGACCTTTTTTTTACCGGGTGTGCGGTTTCCCCGTTTAAGGCCACAGAAGCTGAGACCCTGGCCCAGTATGGAAAATTGGAAAAAAAACTGGACGCAGGCGCTTCTTTTGTTATTACCCAGCTGGGGTATGATGTGGAAAAATTCAGGGAGTTAATGGGGTTTTTACAACAAAAAAAATAAATCCCCCTGTGATGGGGTCTGTGTATCTGCTGAGCCCGAGATCGGCCCGGGCCATGAATAGAGGGCGGGTTCCGGGGGCCCATGTGCCGGACAAACTTTTTGACCAGGTGATAAAAGAGTGGTCCCAACCCCGTTCGGGATTGAAAATCGCCATTGACCGGGCAGCCAAACTTGGGGTGATTTTAAAGGGGCTCGGGTACAAAGGAATTCACATCGGGGGAATCCACAGAAGTTTTACGACAGTGGGGGCGATTCTGGACCGGATGGAGGAGATTGAGGATTCCTGGGAGGATTTTTTGGGAGAATTTAACATGGGCAATTCCCGGACCTATTATTATCTCAGCAATGATCCTGTACCAGAAGAAAAACTGCCGTTGCCTGGCCGGATAAAGGAAAATTTTACAGAGCATTATCCCCATGCCTTATTGAAAACCGCCCACAATCTGTTTTTTGATAAAACCGCCCGCCTGGCAAAGGTTTACCGAAAACTGGCAGGCTTCCTGGAAAAAACAAACAAGGCCTGGCTTCTGAAACGGATGCTTGAAGACCCCTTGAAAAAACCCCTTCTCTCCTGCCAGGGCTGCGGGGATTGCGCTATACAGCACACGGCCTTTCTGTGTCCGGAATCCGGCTGTCCCAAGTACACAAGGAATGGTGCCTGCGGCGGAAGTTACCATGGTTTTTGCGAAGTTCATCCGGAGAGAAAATGTGTGTGGGTGCGGGCCCATAAACGACTGAAACACTGCGGCATGGCACATACCCTGGGAAAAGCGTTTGTTCCTCCCCGGATGTGGGAGCTAAACCAGACCTCTTCCTGGGTGAATTTTCATTTGGGAAAAGACCATCAGAAACCTTAAAATAAGTCTTCTAGTGTTAGATCTTTTTTCTGTGCTTGGGTTTTCTGAATGGCGGTTACCAGACGGCTTGCCTCCTTGCTTTCCAGGATCTTTGACCAGTTGCGGCAGAATTCTTTCTGGGGCAGGCTATCATAGTCAACCCGGTATTGGTGGTCCGGGGTTCGGGTCATTGCTGCGGGTGCGTTAAACAGCAATTCCTTTTCCTGGGCGGTCATGACCGGAAATCCATAGGAAAGGTTCTTGTGTTTCAGGGGGCCATGGGTTTCCATGCGGTCCATAATAAAGGCAATGTGCCGGACAAGCCGCTGCTGGATCACCTGCTCAGCCATGGGTTTCAGCGTATGGGCCATGGCGGATATGGCAGGCCCCAGGCTTGCGTCCACTTCATATCCCACGCTGTTTCTGCCGGCTGCCATGGCAGCAGCCATGGTGGTGCCGGTCCCCAGAAACGGATCCAGTACCTGATCTCCCTTTACAGAATACATGTTGATCAGGCGATAGGCCAGTTCAAAGGGATAGGCCCCGCTCCTTTTCCGGGCGGTTTTATCCCCAAGGGACTGGACGGCACCCTTGATATCAAACCAAATGTCGGAAAACCAGATATTCCGTTCTTCCCAGAACAAAGCGCTCTGCCTGCGATTTTGTTTGTCAGCTTCCTTTGTAAATTCCCTTTTAGGCCCTTTTCTCAAAACCAGGATATATTCATGCTCCAGGGTGACATAGGCTCCGCCCGGCAGCATTCCGGACCCCATGAACTTATTGGGGGCATTGGTCTGTTTTCGCCACAGGATACAGGGAAGGGATGAAAACCCCAGGGTTTGGGCAGCCGTCAGAATCCGGGCGTGGTTGGTGTAAAGGGCAAACCTTTCCCTGAGGGTCCGAGTGGCATCTCCTATGTTGATGCAGGCAAAGCCTCCGGGTTTTAAAACCCGGTAACATTCTGCCCATATAGGATCCAGAACCCTGTGCATGGCCTCAAAGGCCTTGGGACCGTCGCCTTTTTCAAGCAAGGTTTCGATGGAGGGCTGGAATGAGGAGAAAAGTGTGTCCCACATCTCAATCATGGGATAGGGCGGGGAAGTGACCACCAGATCAATGCTTTTGTCCGGCAGCCCTTCCATGGCGCTTGAATCGGCAATTATGGGTCTATGGTGTGTTTCCATCCAAACTCCTGTTTGCTTTTGTTCAGGAGTTTCTAACATGTTTTTTTGTCCAAGTAAATCTGCTTATTCTTTCCATGCCAGGGTTCTTTGAACGGCTTTTTTCCACCCGTCGTACAGGGCTTTGCGCTGGGGTTCTTCCATATCGGGTTCCCAGGTGGAATGGACATGCCAATTCTCTTTCAAGGCGTTGGTGTCCGGCCAAAACCCAACGGCCAGTCCTGCGGCATAGGCCGCCCCCAGGGCAGTTGTTTCCGCTACCCCGGGCCGGGTAACCGATACATTGAGGATGTCGGCCTGGAATTGCATCAGGGTATTGTTGGCCACCATACCCCCATCCACTTTCAGGCCTTTTAAGTCAAGGCCTTTGCCCAGGTCCTGGTTTATGGCTTCCACAATGTCCTTTGTCTGGAAGGCGCAGGCCTCCAGAACGGCGCGGGCAATGTGGCCCTTGTTGGCAAACTGGGTGAGTCCGGCAATAACCCCCCGGGCATCCGACCGCCAATAGGGGGCAAACAGGCCAGAGAAGGCGGGTACGCAATAGACATCCCCGTTGTCCGCCACGGTATTGGCCAGGGTTTCAATTTCCGGGGAAGAAGAGACAAGTCCCAGATTGTCCCTTACCCACTGGACCAGGGCCCCGGCATAGGCGATGGATCCCTCGAGGGCGTAAACCGCATTCTGGCTGCCGATCTGATACCCCACCGTGGTTAAAAGCCCATGGTCGGAAAATCGAATGGTGGAACCGGTATTAAAGAGCAGAAAACAACCGGTTCCATAGGTGTTCTTGGCCTCACCCGGTTCAAAACATGTCTGGCCAAACAGGGCGGCCTGCTGATCCCCCAGGGCGCCTCCCACCGGGATCTGGGTTTTGAATGGCCCGTCAAAAGTTGTTTTTCCAAATGCCGTGGCATGGGAGGAGGGCACAATTTGGGGCAGGCAGGTTTTGGGGATTCCCATGATTTTTAAAATTTCGTCATCCCATTCCAGGGTGTTCAGATTCATGAGCAGGGTGCGGGAGGCATTGGTCACATCGGTTACATGCCGCCCCTTATCCGGCCCGCCGGTCAGGTTCCAGATGATCCAGGTGTCCATGGTGCCGCAAATGGCATCTCCTTTATCCACCGCCCGTTTAATCTCCGGGTTCTTGTCCATCATCCATTTGATTTTAGGGCCGGAAAAATAGGTGGCCGTGGGCAGACCTGTTTTGGATCGAAACCCGTCCTTGCCGTAGTTCTTGTCCAGTTGTTTGCAGGTTTCATGGGAACGGGTGCATTGCCAGACAATGGCATTGTGCAAGGGTTTGCCCGTATGCCTGTCCCAGACCATGACGGTTTCCCGCTGGTTGGTGACGCCGATGGCGGCCAGGTCTTGTCCTGAAAGACCGGCTTTGTCCAGGGCTTGTGTGATGACGCGTTGTGTGTTCTTCCATATCTGGCTGGCGTCATGCTCAACCCAACCAGGTTTTTGACAGATCTGATCGTGTTCCATCTGGCTTAGGCTGATAATGGCCCCGTTTTTGTCAAAAATAATAAACCGGGTACTGGTCGTCCCCTGATCCACCGCTCCAAGATATGCTGCCATAGGGTGTACCTCTCTCAAGAATTTTTAGGTTATGGTTACCTTCCATAGGATTACAATTTTGTCCATAACATATCAGCGGACAAAAAACCATTCTGTCCGGCTTGAAAGATCTTTGGCATATTCATAATCGGATAGAATGATGTTTTTTAGGTCCCGGACATCTGTTAGTTTTTTTCGGATAATCTCGCCTGCAAAAAGTCCCCTGGCCTGTTTTGCCCTGACCGAGAGATTTTTTAATTTCCCCTTTTCTCTTTCC
>VMSR01000045.1 GCA_013792075.1 Desulfobacula sp. | reverse complement strand
AATGCATGCACTCGTGAAAAAAAAATCAGTGAAGATTCAGTTTGTTCTATTCATATTATTGATCTTTGCCGGAATAGCCCAGGCAGCAGACACCATGCTCATGTTTGTCGGGGAGGACCTGGAGGTGCTGACCATTGCATCCCGACGGGAAGAGGCTGCCTGGAGCGCCCCTGCCATTGCCGAGGTGATCACCCGGAAGGATATCGAGCAAAAGGGGGCTGTAACCATGTCCCAGGCCCTGGAGGGAACCCCGGGGTTCTATATGAACCAGACGGAAAAGGGCAGCGTCCCCTATCTGCGGGGCATACCCAATTCCACCCTGTTTTTATTCGACACCGTGCCCATGGGGTCAGGGGTCCGCAAATCCGACAGCATGATTGATTATGAAACCTCTCTGGCTGCCGTCAAGCGCATTGAAATTGTCCGGGGAGCAGGCTCCGTGCTCTGGGGACCGGATGCCTTTGCAGGCGTTGTCAATGCCGTTCCCCTGTCTGGCAAGGATTTTTCAGGCATAAAAACCGGTGCGATTCTGTCCTCGGCCGATGGGCCCGGTGAAGCCTATGTGAACTATGGCCATCAAAAGAACGACTGGTCCTCGTTTTTCTCCGTGTCCGGCAGACAGGCACAGGAAAACGACTCTGCTTTTAATGTGACAAATTTTTGGAATGACGGAAAAACCCCCGCACCCATAGAAACCCGGTATGGCCAGGCAGACCCGGATGATTCCACCCATGTGAACCTCTATGGCAGCCTCACCCATGGAGACTGGCTCACCCTTTCCATGAAAATTTCGGACAATAAAAATGCCCATACTGTTTCAGACTGGGATAAAGCCTATTTTTGGGAAGAGCAGGTAGCAACAACCTCCCAGGTCTACAAGCTGGAAGCTTCAAAAAAATTTAATCCCGACGCGGGGATCCGGTTCACGGGATATTACGCGGCCACAAGCCAGGACCACCGGATAGTGGACAAAACCCTGGACCAGGAAGAATCCTCTCTGTTCGGCGAGATCATATATGATCAATCCCTGTTCCATTCCAAGGGGCTTGTTACCCTGGGCGGTTCCCTGCGCCAGGATCAATTTGACAACATCCCTGTGTGGGAGAGCTTTGTACCGGATTTTTTCAGCCGGGAGAATCTTTACTTTTTACCCAGGGTGGATGAAATTAGTTTCCAAAATACCCTGGCATCTGTTTTTGGTCAGTACCGCCACAAATTTGAGACCATTGAAATCTGGGCAGGCGCCCGGTACGATGCCCATGATGAATATGAGAACAAGGCCAGCTTTAATACCGGGTTTGCCTGGAACCTGGGGGATTTTATTTTTAAATCCATTTACGGAACGGCCTATCGAAATCCCTTTGCCAAGCAATTGCAGGAAAACGGAGGCAATGAGCTGGAGAAAATTCAAAACCTCAATGCCCAGCTATCCTGGAAAAATTCAGAGACCCAGGCAGCTGTAACCCTTTTCAAAAATAAAATCGAGAACCATGTGATTGAGGACCGGTATGCCGGGGCCGGTCTTTCAAACCCCAACAGCCAGACCATTGACGGAATCGAGCTGGAACTTGGACACCAGGTGACGGACAGCTTTAAGCTCTCGGGCAGCCTGACCCTCCTGAGCAACTCGGGTCCAAAGGAAACCTATCTGTACAATGATTATACCTATATCGACGGTAAGGGCAATGTGATCAAGCATTACCAGCAGCTGGACTATGCCTATGATACCGGACCCGACACCATGGGCGCAGTCAGGGGCACCTGGCAGATGACCGACCACCTGACCCTGGTACCGGAACTAAAATATTTTTCTGAAAGAAAATTGTATTACCCTGTGGAAGATGTAACCCGGATCTGTGATGCGGCCTGGGTCGCGGACGTGAATCTTCTGGTGCGGGAGGTGTTCCCCTTCGACCTGTCGTTCTTTTTGAACAATATCTTTGACAATGAATATGAATCGCCGGGCCTTTATTCGGTCACAAACAACCAGGGCTTTAACGCCGGTATGATGATCCGGATGAACTGGTAGGTCTCAGCATTCAAAAAGCAAAAAAGGGTGACATATGCCACAAAATTATTAATATTGCAAATATTTGCGATATTAATAATTCCCGCTAAACCAAGGTCGCCACAGCGTATAATGGCAGAAACACCAGTTTCTGATCGGGCAAGTCTTTGTAATTGCCACTGTAAAGAACCAGGCCTTTGGGACAATTTGAATATTTTTCGAGCATGAGATGAAGGCTTTTTAAACTTCCTGACGGGCCTGACTTCACCTCTATGGGGTAGATCTTTCCATCAATAACAACAAGGTAGTCTATTTCTGCATTACTGCCCCGGGCATCCCGTGACCAATAGAACAATTCAGCGCCATGCCATGCCAGAAGTTCCTGGGCAACAAATTGTTCCGCAAGTTTTCCACGGTACATTGCCAGAAGATTTTCCTGTTGCAATTCCATTTCAACGGGCACCTGGCAGAGTCTTTGCAAAAGCCCTATGTCCATCAAGGCGGCCTTAAATTTTTTTTGATTCGCGGTTGCACCAAGGGGCAAACCCGAGGGATCACAGGCCGGAATTTTATGAATCACCCTTGCCTTGGCCAGCAGATCAACGGCCTTATGATTCGTCTGACCGGAATGACCTTCATTCAGCCGGGTATATTTTATTTGTTCACCCATGCTTTTAGCAACGTTTAAAAAAACAGTATCAAGGCAGGTAGTTTCGATGCGGGGCAAATATTTCGAGAAATCATCCCGATATGAATCGAGAATTTCTGACTGGACCTGGAAGGTTTCAAGCAGTGAGCCGGAATCGCGATAGGTTTTGATGCATTCGGGCATGCCGCCCACAAAGAAATATTTTCGTAATTCATTCAAAATTATCTGCTGAATATGTTTGTCAACTTTGGCGGGCGAGATGCGCACATATTCCGCCATGGGTTCTTTGCCCAAGGCCAGAAGATATTCAAAAAATGTCATCGGGTACATGTGCAGGTATTGTACCCGTCCAACAGGAATAGAAATTTCACCAAAGGCAAATTCCAACAATGAACCAGCGGCAACCAGGTGGAGTTCCGGCATCTGCTCAAAAAAATAACGCATTGCCATTATTGCCCGTGGGCAGGCCTGGATTTCATCAAAAAAAAGAAGCGTCTTGCCGGGAGTGATGCGACCTGTTGCCAATTCCAGATACCCAAGTATTGTCTGGGGTTCAAGGGTTTGGGAAAAATGGATATGCAGGTCACGGCGTTTTTCTAAATCGATTTTGATGAAACTGTCAAATTGTTTTGCCAGGATGTTCTCAACAAGCCAGGTCTTTCCAACCTGGCGTGCCCCTCTAATAATCAAGGGTTTGCGGCGCGGGGAATCTTTCCATGCAAGAATCTGTTTTTCCACCAATCGTTTCATGAAATTAATGTCCTTTTTTAAGCGCAATGATTTACAATTATGGCAGAATGAATTATAAAGTCAATGGTGTTTCGTAATTTTAGAAATAGAAAGTCAATGGTCTTTTGAGTTTATATTTCTCAAAATACCGCCCTGTTGATCCGGATATGCCGATAGAAAATACCAAAAGAAGATTCAGAATCATTCCTTTTTTCAAGGCGTTTCAAGTGGACAGGTATTTTTTTTGATAAAAACCAGATAAAAGGACTTGAGGAATTACCATCGGGTGCCTTTTTTATATACGGTTGTATATGTAAACTTATTTTTTTGAACCAGGCTTGGGGTGATCCTCTCCAGTGCATGCATAAAACTGCCGTCATAAGGAAGGGGCTCTTTTTCCAATATTGTTTCTTTATCAAGTTCAAACAGCTGTTTTATGGAATCTGTCCTTGCCCAGAACATATTGCCCACCGGAAAAACAGGTGTTTCTTCAATGGGAGTCATACCTGTCATCTTACACAGTTCGTCCATATAGTCTTTATTTTTTCCCATATCCACATAATGCATATCTTCAGGAAAGACCAACCCGGTTCTGGGATCATTGAACAAGCTTAATACACTCTTTGCATCATCCTTTGTACCGATAAGATTATCAAGCAGAAATCTTCTCCACCTGTTACCCATATCAGTATTCGTATCAAGTGACTTTTTAGAGTGAAAATGACCGATAACCTCATAATTGCCTTTTAATATTTTTTTCTTTAGATCAAATATCAAAGGCCCCATATCCCTGCCGATATTTTCAACAACAATGACCTCTATATTTCTTGCATTGCAGGCTTTAAACCTGTGATACACTCTGTCTTTAATGGTCTCGTCAACCACAGTGATAAACAGATCAAATTTGCCCGGCAGGTTTTTAAAATAGCGGCAGAATTCTTTGCCGATATCTTCATAAAAAAGGTGGAGGTGCACCGCATACCGGTAAGAAACCTTAGCCTTGTGTTCAAAAGGGATGAGCTTGCATGGGTGTGTGGATAGTGCATCATTTTTCAAGGCCTCGAATAGGGGCACAATATTTTCTTTATCATTGTCCTTCATCCATTTTAGATTTGAAAAGCCCGGTCTGGGATTAAAATTATGGGTCTGTTGGAGGAGGTTTTTTTTGTAGATATTGATGTGATTTAAGAGTGATTTATCCCTATTCTTGACATGGCTGAAAAACTTGGTATCGATAGAATCGCTTTTTTTAAGAGTTTCCAAGATCTCCAGACTCTCTTTCTGGTCCAAATTAACCGCATCTATAAGCGCAAACAGTCGGGCCATATAAATGTCAAAATCTAATTTCTCTTTGGCAATTTTTTGATTGACCCCTTTTTTTGTATCCCCCTTGAGATAGGCGGATATCATTTTTCCCAGGCCATGCACATCCAGGTAATCGGCTATGATGGATTCAGCCTTGTTTTTATTTAAAAATTCTACTGATCCTGTGGTGTCTTTAAAACAGGCAATGGGCAGATCTGCTTCCATGGCATCAATCACCACGTTGGGAAACGGATCCATCCTTGAGGTCAGGCAAAAGATATCTGATACAGAGAATATGGCATCAAGGCTTTTTTGATGGGACAAAAAAGCAAAGTCCGATTCAAGTCCTAAATATTTAATCTCCCTTTCAAGCCATAAACAATAGGTAAAATCAATCTCAGGCTTATATCCGTCACCCACCCAGACAAATTTTAATTTACCCTTATAGTGATTTTTTATGTATCTGGCCGTATATAGAAACAGATCAACCCCTTTTCTGATATCCACATAACCGGAACCCACGATCACTTTTGTATCTTTATCTATGTTGAGCTTCTCACAAAGCGCTTTTGGGGTATTATCTTCTCCGTAGGACTCCGGTAAAAACTTTAATTTCCCCTGGGGCACCAAAGCGATATTACTGGGCGGCTTGGTTATAGTAAACACCCGGTCTAATTGTTCCAATATGGAGGTTTTGATGATGGTTGCAGGCAGTACAACTTTGTTGGCATGATACAGGGTGTCACGCATTATCGTGTCGGGTTTTGTATATTCTGCAAATTCATGAACCAAAGAAAGGGTAGGGATGTTGATTTCATTTGCTGCCTTAAGAGCTGGAAAGGTAACCACAGAATTGCAGATCACGCATTTAACATTATATTTTTTAACACAGGTTTTTAATAAATATTTTAATACAAAAGGAATATGGATGCCCATACCATCAATCACTAAAAATGCGTCTTCAAAAAACATTTCATGGATATTGGATTTTCTGAGCACCATATTGATAACATTAAATTTTTCATTTAAAGACCGGGCAATATTCAGCCCCAAAAGTGGAGCGCCGGTAGCCGAAGACTCGTGGCTTACCAGTATGATGGTCTCTTTATCATTTTCATATTTACGTTTCCCCTGTTTTACGCTTCCTGTCTTTGACCTGATCTTTGACAGGACAGCACGGGGGCCTTCTTTATAAAGAATGTACCCAAGTCTCAGCACAATACCCGGCAATCTTAAAAAAATATCTTTTATCATTATGATCTTTACGTTATCTTTTCTTTTAATTTGTTAAATAAATAATCCGGCCCGAAGGGCATATGGATGGAATGGGTTTTAATAAAATCTTTCATCTCTGAAAAATCAAGCTTGTATTTATCCTCTTTTTCAAGTATCCGGTATACGGCTTTTTTTTCAAGCAGTTGTTCCAATATTTTTACAATATCAAAAACTTTATACCGATAAGGATTTGCCAGGTCTACGATGCTGCACTGGTTTGAAAATTCAAGATATGCTTTGACCAGTTTTTTTACATCATTTATCTCAATAACATACCGATAGGCTTCATCAAAAATATTAAATTGCTGCTGCTGCTGGATGGATTTGTAAAAAAAGTTAATGATTGTTTTATGACGGATCAGATTTCCGAACAGTTGGGGAATCCTGAAGATCAGGTAGTTATTTGAATTTGCTCGTATGATATCTTCCATGTGCTGCTTATGCTGATAATATTCGTTTTTCCTTTATTTTTTGCATTTAATATTTTCTTTTGGAGATT
>VMSR01000294.1 GCA_013792075.1 Desulfobacula sp. | reverse complement strand
TTACCCCGAAATCGCCTTTAAAGCAGCTTCCAGTTTTTTTGTCACTTCCCGGGACAGGCTTCCGGCCTGTTCAAGGCAGGAGGCCACCTCTGTCATTCCTCCCTGTTTGGCTTTTTCGGCCCAGGATATAAAATTATCCTTGTGGCTGTCATTGTGGTCGATCCAATGGGTTAACAGGGTGGCAAGCTTCTGCTCCAGTGTCATTTCACTGCCATGGGAATGCCCGTGATCATGGGAATGCCCCTCATGAGAATGACCGTGTTCATGGGAGTGGCCCTCATGGGAGTGGCCATGGGAATGTGGTTGACTGCAGGAATGGTCGTGGTCATGGTCGTGTGTCATAAAAGGACTCCATTCAAATATTGTTCCAGACGAATAAGTTCCGGAGTGTATTGGTATACCGGTTGCCATTGTCTGAATGCATTGATTTCAATTCCATTATAAATAATGGACACAGGTCTGTCAGCCGATACCACCACCACAATAATGCGGCTGTTACCAGCTGAAAATCTTAAAGCAGAGTTGTATCTTGCTCCCCTTGCCATGTTTTCCCAGGAAATGGTCTTCCCATCCAAAAGGCAGGCAAACCCATGGATACGATTATCCGGCGACAGGTGAACCGCACCGTCTATGCGCAACAGAGAACAGGCAAGGTCGATATTTTTGGGTTCCAGAAGACTTAAGGGCGGATCCAGCACATGGCCGGACAGCCGGATGGGAACCTCGTTCAGATCAATCACCAGGGTACAGCCATGCCGGGCATGGCCGGCTCTGTGGACCAGATGGGATACCACCCGAAAAAGAGTGGCAGAGGCCTCGATTTCCATATCCGCATCCAGCAGCAACTCTTCAAGCTCTACCATCTTGGCCTCCCGGGTGGTCGAGTGAAAGCCACCGTCAAAAAAAGAGGCTATTTTCTCAGTGCCGATCCGCAAGAACCCGTAATCTCCTTTGAATTCGGCAACAATGGCATAGTCGGGCACAGGGCTGTCGGTAATCCCAATAATGGTATTGCCGTCGGACACCAGTTTTCTTTCCGATCTTTCAACCGCCACCAATAGTTTCCGGATATGTTTCACATTGGAAACCGACGGGCGCTCGTGTTCCTGGATTCTGGTCAAGAAGGACAGCTGCCCGAGTCTCCGGGGGTCTGCAAAAAACAACACCCCTCTGGCCCAGGCCCCTTCCTCCCTTGTCTTTGAAATATTCAATATATCGTTGAGGATGAGGGGGATCTGGATCTTATAGTCAAATTCCAGGTGTTTGTCCCATATATCCACAATATTATCGGCAATGGCCTGGAGGGAAAAATTTTTTAAGACATAGTCTGAAGAATTAATGGGAGCGTTATGGGTATTGTAGTCATGGACAAGCAAAGACGCCGCTTGCTCCAGCCACCGCTCCGTCGGATGGATGGAACACATGTCCGGATGGTGCTCTGTAAACCACATTTGATAAAAAAAATCACTGGAACTTGCGCCGTAGGAAATCAGGCCCGACAATTCCAGATCATTTTCCGGGATCAAATGTCCCTTGGGCTGGCGTAAAATATTTTCTTTTATGCGGTTCCGCCATTGACTGCCGTTGACAAAAAAAAGGTCCTCAAGCTTAGATTCATGCCCCCGCAAAAGGCCCTGGGGATCAAAAATCGATATGGGATCATCCGGGTCAACAACAAAAATCAAGGCGACCCGGGTGGGCCTGGAATACTTGGAAAGACCTTCTGTCAGACCATTCAGGATGTTGGCAATACACAATTTTCTATACGAGGCAGCATTCATAAGCATCACTATAACCAAGTTGTATGGATTTGTTCCTGATCTGTTGATACTCTTGTTCCACGCTGTTTGGCAAGTTTTTTTTATGATTTTCATTACCCAAGTGTTGTAAAATAGCCAAAGGATTGCTATTGAAACAAAAAAAAACTTTTGGAGGCACTATAAAGAATGAGACAATTTCTTACTGGTTTATGGATACTGGCACTTCTGATTTTATCTGTTCCTGGGTATTCCCAGGCCAGAACCGGCTATGTTTCCGATATGCTGATTTTAACATTCAGAGAAGGTCCCGGCACTTCTTATTCCATATTGCAGACCCTAAAAAGCAACACCGCCTTAACCATCCAGGAAGAAGATAACGGATATTATAAAGTGATGCTTGACTCCGGAGAAACAGGATGGGTGGACAAACAATTTGTTGTGTTTGAAACTCCCAAGGCCATGATTATTCAGGCCTTGGAGAAAGAGAAAAAAGCATTGGAATCCCAACTTGAAACACTCGCCCAGGACCATGAACTGCTCAAAAGCCAGATGACGGATAAAACATCCAGACAGACAGAAGAAGCCATTACCATGGAAAACCACCTTAAAGAGGCCCTGGAGAAAAACCGGGCTTTGGCAGCCCAATTGAAGGAAAGCCAGTCCCAGTATAGTGATCTCCAGGCACAATCCCAGAATGTCCTGGAAATTGTTGAAAAAAACAAAGAGCTTGCTGAAACGAACAAACATCTGTCCGATACCCTTGCCCAGCTGGAAAATCAGACCAGCCACCTGTTCAGAACCGGAATGATAAAATGGTTCCTGGCCGGGGTCGGGGTTCTTTTGCTGGGATGGATCATCGGTCAAAGTGTTTCTTCAAAAAAGAGAAGAAGTGGTTCTCTGCTGGGTTAAACGCTGACACTGAATTTTTTTCATCCGTCAAAAAAAATGGCATGCAAGGCCTGGAGTGTCCGGTCCAGGCTTCTTTCCTGTACCAGAAAATACAATGCGGCAGTGGATGTGCCAAAGGAAATCATCTCTATATTGACATTGGCATTGGAAACTGCGGTAAAACATTTGGCCGCAATTCCCTGATTGGAATGGAGCCCCTCTCCCACAATGCTCACCAGGGCGACATCCGTAATAACATCAGATTTCCGAAAGGGGGAGGGCTTAATATCCTGAATGCTTTGATACCCTTTTTCAACATCCTTTCTCGACAATAACAGACTGATGCAGGTCTGGGAAGTGACAACGGATTTGATATTTATGCCTGCTGCGGCAAGCCTTTCAGTGAGCTGGGATAAAATACCATACCGGGCACCCACTCCCGATGCGTGTATTTTCAACACTGCCACATCAATGGTATAAGATACGCTTTTAACAATAGTGGGGGGAGTGACGGCGTTCCGGGTAATCAGACTTCCCGGGGCATCCGGGTTATAGGTGTTTTTGATGGCAATGGGGATGCCGGCTTTTTTGACCGGTTCGACTGTCCTGGGATGCAGGATTCCCGCCCCGGTATAGGCAAGTTCTGCCGCCTCTTCATAGGTAAGCTCGGGAATCAGTTTGCAATGGGGAATATTGTCCGGATCAGCCGTCATAAACCCTTGGGTATCCTTCCATATCTCAAGCACACTGGCCGAAACCGCCGCCGCCACAACCGCTGCAGAATAATCAGAACCGCCCCTGCCGAATGTGGTGATATCGCCATTCTCACTGACACCGTAAAATCCGGGAACAAATAGTATTTTTTCCGGCCCCATATGGAGATCCATCCAGGCAGCAAGGTTTTTCCGGGTCTTGCCCATAAGGGCAGATGCATCCATAAATTTACCGTCGGAAATGATTCCCAGGTCCTCGGGAAGAACAAAACTGCTGTCAAGTCCCTTTGCAACCAGTGCTTTTGAAAGAATAACGGCCGAAATCCGCTCTCCAAACGTGGCAATCATATCCTGCATTCTGGGGGTGGCTTCCCGGGTAAAATTAATCCCATAATAATACCGCTCCAGCCGCTTATAAACATCACTCAAATGTCTGGACAATTGCTTTTTAAGGGTATCATTCTGGATCAATACTTTTATGATATGGTTGTGCAGGGTTCTTAAACTATTGAGAACCAATGGAATTTGGGTTTCCGATTCAAGGGCTTTTTCAATGCCTGAAACAAGGATATCGGTAACGCCGTAAAAGGCGGATAGGACAAAGATATCTCCTTTTCCCCTTGTGGCAATCAATTCAATAATCGTGTTTGCAGCCTGGCCGTCCTTGAGGCAGCCGCCGCCAATTTTTATAACTTTCATGGGCGGCAACCTACCATAAACAAGCGGGCTGTTTCAAGTTAAGTTTTTCCCCGAAAAACCGTTCAAACCCAAATACTTTATAAAAATTGAATTCAACCCCGTAAACAATGTTCATTTATTTTATTTTTTGCTTGACAGGAACCCTGTTTTCTATCTATCAAGATCACGAAGTCTCTCTTTTAATCATAAACCGCAACAAAGGAGAAGATATTGTCCGATCAAAGCGTTTATTCAAAAAAAACCTGGTTAAATGCCTATGAGCCGGGAATCAAGGAAAATGTTGAATTCAAGGACGTTTTAGTTCCCCGGTATCTTGAAGAGTCCGCCAAAAATTTTCCTGACAACCCAGCCCTGATTTTTCAGGGATATACCCTGACCTTCACGGAATTCAATGAAATGGTGGCACGGTTTACAGCCGCTCTCAAGAGCTTCGGGATACAAAAAGGAGACAGTGTTGCCATCCTGCTTCCCAATGTAATTCCCTGCGCTGTTGCCTACTATGCGATCCTTAGAATAGGCGGGATTGTCGTACTCAACAACCCGCTCTATTCGGACAGGGAACTTGAACACCAATTCACAGACTCAAACTCAAAATTTTTAATCACCCTTGATCTGTTGACCAACCGCATGGTAAAACTTCGTGAAAAAACCAATATAAAAACCATTGTCTACACCTCCATCGGAGATTATCTGCCCTTTGTCAAACGATTGCTCTTCCCTTTGGTTGCCAAAAAAAAGGGATTGGCCGCCGATGTTACACCTGCAAAAGATCTGTTTAAATTCAAGGATATCATCGCCAAACATAGCCCGGACTTTTCCCAGGCCGAGGTCAAAATGGATGATGTGGCCATGTACCAGTATACCGGCGGGACCACAGGCGTCTCCAAAGGCGTGATGCTCACCCACAGAAACATCTCCTACCAGATCCAGCAAATCGAAGCCTGGTTCCCCAAATTTGAAAAAGGGGCCGAGGTCATGCTGGGTGCCCTGCCCTTTTTCCACGTATTCGGCATGTCCGTGTCCATGAATTTTGCCATTCGCATGGGCTGGGCCAATGTTCTGGTGCCAAAACCACAGCCGGAACCCCTGCTGGAAGCCATCAGCAAATTCAAGGTCACCTTTGCCCCCCTGGTCCCCACCATGTATATCGGGATGCTGGATCACCCGGACATGGAACACACGGACCTGACTTCTGTCAAAGGATGCTTTTCCGGCAGCGCGCCGCTGCCCCTGGAAGTTATCAATAGTTTCCAGAAAAAGACAGGCTCCATTATTGTGGAAGGATTCGGGCTGACGGAATCAACCCCCGTAACCCATATCAATCCCTTTAATGGTACACGCAAACAGGGCAGTATCGGGATTCCCATTCCCAATACAGAATGTAAGATCGTAGACCTTAAAGACGAAACCAAAGAAGTGCCCGTGGGAGAACCGGGTGAACTGCTCATGCGCGGTCCCCAGGTAATGAAGGGATACCTGGGCAAACCAGATGAAACAAAGAAAACCATGACCGCAGACGGGTTCCTTCGTACCGGGGATGTGGCCACAATGGATGAGGACGGATATTTTTATATTGTTGACCGGATCAAGGACATGATCCTTTCCGGCGGATACAATGTCTATCCACGGGATATTGATGAGGTGCTGTTTGAACACCCAAAAATACTGGAAGCCGCATCAATAGGCATTCCCCATCCAAAACGCGGGGAAGCAGTCAAGGCCTTTGTCATTCTAAAGGAAGGGCAGAAAATGACGGCCGAGGAAGTCATTGCCTATTGCGACACAAAACTTGCCAAATACAAACTGCCGGTGGAAGTCGAGTTCAGACAGGAACTGCCCAAGTCCAATGTGGGCAAAATTTTAAGAAAGGATTTACGGGCCCAGGAAGAGGCCAAATAATCTAAAAAAACCCCGCCTAAATACCCATTCCCTTGCAATGGCGAAAAGGACTTTCCCAGGATGGATCGGTTTTGTTAAAAACGGATCCATTCCTGTTTTCCGGCATCCTATTGCATCGTTCATATCCAACTTCAATTAAAAATTCAGACGATTGCGACTTGATATATTACCCGTTTAATAATATCCTTAAAAGAATAAAACCTTTTCAAGAATTCAAAAAGAAAACCCAAGGAGCGTATAATGACCACAGACAATATCCGGCAAACCCTGTTGTTTCAAAACAAAGAATTGATCGTTCATAACATCCGATTGATAGAAGAAAAGGGCTTGTCAAAGATCAGTTCCCTGCCCTTTGCGGCACGGATACTCATTGAGAACCTTGCCAGAAATATGGGGGCCGGCACCATTTCCTGGGAAGATGTTGTGGCTGCTGCCAGATTTTATGAAACCCGGGCCACAACCCAAAACCTGGTTGCCTTTTACCCGGCAAGGGTTCTGATGCAGGATTTTACAGGCGTACCGGCAGTGGTGGATTTTGCCGCCATGCGGGACGCTGTTTTTAAGGCCGGCCTGGACCCAAAGGGGATCAACCCGCTGGTTCCGGTGGATCTTGTCATTGACCATTCCATCCAGGTGGACCATTTTAAGGAGAAAAATGCGTTTTTCCTCAATGCAAAAAAAGAATATGAGCGAAACGCAGAACGGTATAAATTGCTAAAATGGGCCCAGAAAAGCTTTGATAATTTCAGGGTGGTGCCACCGGAATCGGGCATCTGCCACCAGATAAATCTGGAGTACCTGGCAAGTGTAGTGGCAACGCGGAAAACAAAAGAGGGAACCCTGGCCTTTCCGGACACCCTGGTGGGAACCGATTCCCACACCACCATGATCAATGCCCTTGGCGTCCTTGGCTGGGGTGTGGGCGGGATTGAAGCAGAAGCTGTCATGCTCGGCCAGCCCTATTATATGAACCTGCCCGAAATCATCGGCGTCAATTTTGTGGGCAAACCCAAACCTCAGATCACCTCCACAGATATTGCCCTGTATGTAACCAATATATTGCGCGAAGAAAACGTAGTGGAAAAGATTGTTGAGTATACTGGGGAAGGATTAAAAAACCTGACCCTCACCGACCGGGCCACCATCGCCAATATGTCACCGGAATACGGTGCCACATCCGGCTTTTTCCCCGTTGACACCCAGACCCTTGACTATCTGGTTAAAACCAATCGATCGGAAACCGCCGCCTTGGTGGAGGCCTATTGCACCACCTGCGGTCTGTTCAACACCCATGACAAAATACCCGTTTTTTCCAAAATCATCGATGTGGACCTGTCTGCAATGGAAACTTCCGTTGCCGGGCCTTCCAGACCCCAGGACAGGATACCCCTGTCCCGGGTAAAAGAAAAAACCACTGCCATCTATGACCTGAAAAATCGCAAGGATATTCAGATTACCCCCAAGGATCAGAAAAACCAGACACCGGCCCTGACCAACGGCAGCGTGGTTATTGCCGCCATCACCTCCTGTACCAACACTTCAAATCCCTATACCATGATCGGTGCAGGCCTTGTGGCCAAGAAAGCAGTCGAACTTGGCCTGTCCATCCCCTGGTATGTGAAAACCTCCCTTTCCCCCGGCTCCCGGGTGGTATTGGATTATCTCAATGGATCAGGGCTCATGGAATACTTTGAGGCCTTAAAATTTAACAATACCGGGTTCGGGTGCATGACCTGTATCGGCAACAGCGGTCCTTTGGATCCTTTCATTGAAGAAGCCATAAAAACAAATGATCTGGATGTCATTTCCGTATTGTCGGGAAACAGGAACTTTGAAGCCAGGATCCACCAGGAGGTAAAGGGCAATTTTCTCATGTCGCCGCTTTTGGTGGTCATCTATGCCATTGCCGGCAGGATTGATATTGATTTTGCCACCGAACCCCTTGGATTTTCCCAGGATGGAACCCCTGTGTTTATGAAGGATATCTGGCCGGATCCCCGGCAGATCGATCATTTTGTGGAAACCTATGTGAAGGAACGGTTTTTCAAAGATCAATACGCCAACATTTTCAAAGGAGACAAACTCTGGCAGGAACTATTGGTCACAGAAACCACCACATTCGACTTTGATGCGGCATCCACCTATATTCGCAAACCGCCCTTTTTCAAAAATTTTTCCCAGGAAATTCCTGAACTTACGGATCTCAAAGGCGCAAGAGCATTGCTGGTGCTGGGCGATTCCGTAACCACAGATCATATCTCTCCTGCCGGGGCCATTCCCGTGGAATATCCCGCAGGCAAATATCTGACGGACAGTGGTGTCAAACCCTGGGAGTTTAATTCCTACGGATCCAGACGGGGAAACCATGAAGTCATGATGCGGGGCACCTTTGCCAATATCAGGATCAACAACACCCTGGCCGGCAAACAAGGCGGCTTTACCGTCAAATTTCCGGAAAAAGAAGAAGGCTATGTATTTGATGCTGCACAAAAATACCAGGCCCAGAATATTGATCTCATTGTCTTTGGCGGTAAGGAATATGGTACCGGTTCCTCACGGGACTGGGCAGCCAAGGGCACCTGTCTTCTCGGGGCCAGGGTCGTCATTGCCGAGTCCTTTGAAAGAATTCACCGTTCCAATCTGGTGGGCATGGGGGTCTTGCCCCTGGTTTTCCAGGAAGGCGAGTCCTTTAAGGGGTTGGGCCTTAAGGGGGACGAAACCTTTGAGATTAAAGGATTAAACGCCATCAAACCCAATGGTATTTTAACGGTCAGGGCAATCAACGGAAACAAGGAAACCTCTTTTCAGGTCATTGTGAAACTCAACACCGATATTGAAATCGACTATATCAAAAACAAAGGTATTCTGCACTATGTTCTCAGAAATATGATCTCCGGAAAATGATGATCCCGGATCAAAAAGTCCTTTGCCGGTTTTGCCGGTAAAGGACTTTTTTTATTTTGCTTATTCTCCCCGCACCCAGGCAGATGGTCTCATTTTTTTTCTTAATTTTGTTCCATGATATGAAACAACATTGTCCATGGTAAATCAATTTCAGCAAATGAAAATAATTCATTACCATTCGCTTTATTAAATCTTTCTGATATAATACGATTCGTTGTTTTTTGTAATTTTATCATTGTTGGGGTTTATAAATTTAGAACAAAAAAATTAAGGAAACATTGCAGTTATGGAAATTAATCATTACGAATTTGAGTACGGTGAATTTGGCGAAACAACAGGTGTCACTATAAATTTGAGAGGATTTGACATCCTGCGATATAATAATATCAGCAAGGGTACGGCCTTTACCATTGACGAAAGACGCAAACTCAAACTGAGCGGCTACCTGCCGCCACGGGTCAAGACACTTGAAGAACAAGTCGCCTCAAGCCTTGATATCCTTGATAAAAAAAATAGCGACATTGAAAAATTCATATACATCAGAAGTCTGTATGACAGAAACGTGGTCCTTGCCCATGCCGTGATTGCCAGCAACGTCACCAAATTTTTGCCCATTATTTATACACCGACGGTCGGCCTTGCCTGTCAGCAGTATTCCTCCATGTTCAGAAAAGCCAATGGGATACATTTTTATCCGGGCAACATCGACTATGCCGAATATATCCTGAGAAATTACACGGACAAGGATATCGGAATAGCCGTTGTCACCGACAACCAGGGAATCCTGGGCATTGGCGACCAGGGTGCCGGCGGGATCCCCATCTGTCTTGGAAAACTCATGCTCTACACCCAGGGCGCCGGTATTGCTCCCTGGCATTGCCTGCCCATCTCCCTTGATGTGGGAACGGACAATAAGGAACTGATAGATGACCCCAATTACCTGGGCTGGCGGCATGAACGACTCCTGGGTGACGAATACTATGCATTTATTGAGAAGTTTGTTGTTGCCTTTAAAAAGATTTTTCCCAAAGCCCTTTGCCAGTGGGAAGATTTTTCAAAGCAGACTGCCTTTACGGTCCGGGATAAGTACCTTGACCAGATTATCTCTTTTAATGACGATATCCAGGGGACAGGAGCCGTTGCCCTGGCCGGTATCATTGCTGCCATGCGGGTGAAAAAAGAAAAGATGACCGATCAGGTTTATCTGGTTCACGGTGCCGGTGCCGGCGGTATCGGCATTGCCGAGCAGATCCAGACAGAACTCATGGAACAGGGAATGGGGGAAATCGATGCCATTGCCAGGATCTTTACCTTGGATTCCAGAGGAGTGGTCACCACTGACCGGGATCTTGAACCCTACAAGAAAAAATTTGCCAAAGATCCAAAAAAAATGGCCTGGATGAAGACGCCCAAAGACAATACCCTTTTGAATACGGTGAAACATGAAAAAGTAACGGTTCTCATCGGCACCTCAGGACAGGGCGGTTGTTTTACAAGGGAAATTGTGGAAGCCGTGGGTCAAAACACAGACCGGCCTGCAATCCTGCCGTTGAGCAATCCCACCACCAAAACCGAAGCCCTTCCCAAGGATATCTATGAATGGACCAATGGAAAAGCACTTGTGGCAACCGGTTCACCCTTTGATCCCGTTGTTCATAACGGCAAGGCCTATCGCATCGGTCAGATGAACAATGCATTTATCTTTCCGGGTGTGGGCCTGGGAATCATTGCTTCCGGTGCCAGTGTGGTATTGCCGGTGTTCTTTTCAGCCGCTGCCCATGCCATGGCAGAATTTGTCAAGGACGAGGATATCAAGGACGGCATCCTTTGCCCGCCTCTGGATCAATTAAAGGCCGTCTCCCTGGAAGTTGCCAAACGGGTGGGCGCAGAGGCTATAAAAGCCAATGTCACCGGAAATGATTGTGCTGTTTCCAGATTTAAACACAAAAATGATGTGGAAAGACTCAACACATTAATTGAAAACATGCGCTGGAATCCGGAATATAATTAAGGATTTCCCCCGCATCCCATAACGCGACACCGGCCATTTGGAGCATATTTCAAATGGCCGGTCTTATTTTTCACGCGATTCTTCCAAAAGCCATGGGATGACATCTTACTCTTCCGGAAGCTTCAAGTTCCCGGGCAATTGTTCGACAAAAGCCCGGATCTCATCCCTCACGCGTCGAAAGCAGTCCAGCTGGGTTTGTTTGTCCACTCCTTGCCGGGCAAGCTTTTCTGCCATCTTGGGAGGATCATCAAACCCCACATGGATCACCCGGCAGGTGGTTGGGAAATAGGGGCAGGTTTCATGGGCATGACCGCAGACCGTGATCACCACATCCAGCGCCATCTCTGTAAATTCAGTGACATTCTTTGAGTGATGGCGGGAAATATCCACCCCTGCTTCGGCCATCACCGCCACTGCATCCCTATTGAGGCCATGGGTTTCAACCCCTGCTGAATAGACCTCAATAATATCCCCTTTAAGGGCTCTGGTCCAGCCCTCGGCCATCTGGCTGCGGCAGGAATTCCCTGTACACAGAAACAAAATTTTAAGTTTTTCTTTCATCGGTTTGGCTCCGGATCTTTTTTACAAATGATCGATTTTAAATATGTCTGGGTTGTGAACCAACGGCTTATCCGAAATATCCCAAGGAAGACTGCCTGTCAAGGGTGTCGATTGTTTCTAACCAAACCCCATTAAAAACTCGAAACCATGGCCTGTCTGCCTTCCCAAGGACCTTCTTGATTTTAAGCCGGTTTCACTATATAGAAAACACCATGTATGGATGGACCGGAAATATTTTGCACATCAATCTGACCACCCGCAATTTTTCTGTGGAAACGCCGGATAGTGATTTCTATGGAAAATATATGGGCGGCAAGGGAATGGGCGGATACTATCTTCGCCAATGTGCCACCCTTCCCTTTGATCATCCGGATATGGTGGTCTGCCTCTTTACAGGCCCCCTGGTGGCGACCATTGCCCCCACATCGGGAAGAGCCCACCTGGTTTCAAAATCCCCCCTTACAGGCCTTGTGGGAGATGCCTCCCTGGGGGGCAAACTGCCCACCCAGCTGAAGCGGGCCGGCTGGGACGGCATGGTGATTACCGGCAAAAGCCCTTACCCCATCGGTATTGAGATCATCAACCATCAAGTGAACTTTTGCAGGGCCGATCATTTGTGGGGCCTGGATACCCAACAGGTCCATGAACGCCTGACGCCTGGAAAGGCCGGTCTTGCCAGTATCGGACCGGCTGCCGAAAACGGGGTCAGGTTTGCCTCGGTCACAGTGGACCTGCACCATGCCGCAGGCAGGTCAGGACTTGGGCTTTGTTTTGCCGTTAAACAGTTAAAATACCTCCTGGTAAAAGGTCAGGGCCATACAAGGGTGAAGGATGCCAAGGGCCTGAAAGAGGCAAGAGAAGAGATTTTCCGGCTCACTGCAGCCTCCCCTGCCCTCATGGGACAATACGGATTTTCAAGCCTTGGCACCGGGGCGGTATATGATCTCATCGATAGCCGTCGCATGATGCCCACGGATAACTTCAAGGGCACCTGGTTCAAGCACGCACCCAAACTCAATGCCGCGGCCTATTCAAAAACCTATGCCCCTGAAAAATACGGGTGCAGGGGCTGCCACATCCTGTGCAAAAGAATTGCCCGACCCAAAGGCCTGGACCCAATGGCCATGCCCGAATATGAAACCATGTCCCATTTTACAGCGCTTATCGGATCCAGGGACATGGAATTGGTTGTTGCGGCCAATGATCGCTGCAGCCGCTATGGCATGGATACCATATCCGCCGCTGCCACCCTTGCCTGCAGGCGGGAAATAACCGGAAAAGACTTTACCCGGCAAAGCCTTTTGTCCCTGTTGGATGATATGGCCCTGAACCGCGGGGAGGGAAAAGAATTAAACAAGGGAGCCCTTGCCTATGCCAGGACCATGGGACACCCGGAATCCGCCATGGCGGTAAAGGCCATGGAATTGCCAGCCTATGATCCCAGAGGTGCCTATGGCATGGCCCTGGGCTATGCCCTTTCCACCCGGGGCGGCTGCCATCTCAGGGCCTACCCCATCAGCCATGAAATTTTCAGGAAACCCGTGGCAACGGACCGGTTCAGTTTCAGCGGAAAGGCCAGAATCATTAAAATTGCAGAAGACTTCAATGCGGTTGTGGATTCCCTGACTGCCTGTAAATTTATATTTTTTGCCGCAGGCCTTGAAGAATATGCCAAGGCCTATACTGCGGTCACAGGGGAAAAAAGTGCTGCCCAGGATCTTATTTCCGTCGGAGAACGCATTTACTACAATGAACGCATCATCAATAGTTTAAACGGCTTTGATGCAAGGGACGATGATTTGCCCCCGCGTTTTTTTAATGAGCCGGGAACCGGCGGCAACCAGATCAAGGTTGCGCCCATTGACAGGGTACAATTTTTAGCGGCCCGGGAAAAATATTATCGGATTCGGGGGCTGGATATTTCCGGAAATCCTCTGGAAGAAAAAGCAAGGGCATTGGGGCTTGAATGGAAGAACTTGTAAAAAAATATGCAAATAAATTGTTCTCCGCCGGGCTGGCAGAAGAGACAGGCCCATTAAGCCCGATTGTGGGAGGCCTTGACGATACCCTGGTCTGGAATCGTACAGGCCCTGAGATCAAGGTACTTGAACAGGTTTTCCAAGGCTTAAACATAAACTCTCTGGTCTTTTTACGGCCCAGGGCCCCCTATGAACAAATTATCCGGTATCTATCCCAAAAGGCATTGGACACCCATGGATTGATTGAACCCAAGGATTGTGAAACCCGGACCTTTCTCCACGACCTTCCTGTTATCAACCGGTTTTCCCCAGATAAAATCGTTGGGGCATTAAAAAAAAGAAAAAGCGTCATCATGGCAGTGCCAAAAGAGGGTCCAGAGTTTTCAGGCATTGCCATCATCGCCCACGGAACGGTCAGTCCGGAGCAGGGGTTTGTGGTGGCAAGCTCAGTCTGTTTTGCCTGTTTTGTTAAATTTTTTGCAGACTACCTGGAAGACCTGCAATTGGGAAGGGCGAGCAAAAATAGCAACGATCTGTTTGACAGCCTGCCGCCAGATATATTTTTGGGGCAACCGGGCCTGCCCGATCTTGCCAAAGGCCCTTTTTCCACCGAAGAACAACTCTATGCCGCCATTGTCCAGGCAGGACGCAAAACGGTAGAATACGGTCTTGTGGATTCTTATTTCGGCAATATCTCCTATTGCAGAAACAATATCTTGTATATCAGCCAGACCGGCAGCTCCCTGGATGAACTGGAAGGCTGTATAGATCCTGTTTGCCTGGATGGATCTTCCAGTGCAGGTCTTACCGCTTCCAGTGAACTGACCGCCCATATACAAACCATTGCCCAAACCGGGTGCAGGGCAATTCTCCACGGACATCCAAAATTTTCAGTGATCCTTTCCATGGCCTGTGACCCGGCAGAAAAAGCAGCCTGTCGTCACCGGGAGCACTGCCATACCCGCTGCCCCCAAAAAAGAGCTATCGGCCGGATTCCCATCGTCCCTGGAGAGGTGGGAACAGGCCCCACCGGCCTTTGCAACACCCTGCCCCCAGCATTCGGAACCTCAAATCATGCGATTGTATACGGCCATGGGGTGTTTACCCTGGGTATGAACGATTTTTCCCAGGCCTTTGCAACCCTGCTGGAAGTGGAATCAACCTGCCGGAACGCTTATTGGGACAAGGTGAGGCGGCTCAGAAACCATTGTTCATAGGGTTATGGACGCCATTTTTACCTGGCGGTAATCTGTAAATCCGGCGAAAACCTTGGCAATACCGTCCTGGTGAATGGACCGCATCCCTTCTTTAATTGCCTGTTGCCGGATAGCATTCACCGTGGCATTTTTTTGTAGAATTTGTTTGATGCTTGGTGTGGCAGTCAACAATTCATGCAGGGCGATACGGCCCTTATATCCTGCCTGGTTACAGGCATTACAGCCCGGAGAGCGGTAAAGCTTAAGCCCTTCTGAATAGTCAATATTCAACTCCTTAAATGCCTCTTTACCCCCATAGGCTGTCACCAGAAAATCAAACTCCGCCATGGTGGGATGATAGGGAACCTTGCATTTCTCACACAACCGTCTGACCAGGCGCTGGGCCAGTATCCCCAGAAGGGCATCGGCGAAATTAAAGGGATCAATGCCCATATCAAACAGCCGGGTCACAGTTTCAGGGGCGGAATTGGTATGAAGAGTGCTTAACACCAAATGGCCGGTTAAGGACGCCTCAACGGCAATGCCAGCTGTTTCCAGATCCCGCATTTCACCAATCATGATCACATCGGGATCCGCCCTTAAAAATGAACGCAGGGCAGCGGCAAAGGTATATTTTATTTTGGGACGAACCTCCACCTGGCAAAGTCCCTGCTGGGTAATCTCAACCGGATCCTCTGCTGTCCATATCTTTCTTTCCGGCGTATTGATATGCCCCAGGACCGAATGAAGGGAGGTTGTTTTTCCGGATCCTGTCGGCCCGACCACCAGGATAATGCCGTAGGGAAATTGAATTATTTTTTCAAGGAGCATAAGATTTAGCTGGGACAATCCCAGTTGTGACAGGGGCAGAGGCTTACTGGATGCCAATATCCGCATCACCATATTCTCCCCCATCACCGTGGGTATGGTTGCAATGCGGAGCTCAAGGGCTTTATTTGTGTATTGGAATTTAATTTTCCCGTCCTGGGGCAGTCGTTTTTCTGAAATATCCAGGTTTGCCAAAATTTTGATACGGGAAACAAGTTCACGATTATAGTTTAAGGGCAGGGTCTGATATGGCAGGCATTGACCGTCAATCCGAAATCGGATCTGGGTGGATTTCCTGGATTTGTCAGGTTCTATGTGGATGTCAGAGGCACCGGCATTGTAGCCGTCTATGATCAGCTGGTGAACCAGGCGGACAATAACCCCTGCATCTTCCCGGATAGCTGTCTCATCTTCTTCCCCGATTTCTTCGCTGCCGATTTTCAATTCCTCAAGAATATCGGACACAGACCCGTCTTTTTGCATTCCCCCTTTTGCAATGGTATCTATTGCCTTTAGGATGTCTGTGGCAAGGGCCACCCGGAACTCAATATTCCGGGTATTGACCAGTCCTCTGACCTCAGCGGTTTTCACATTAAAAGGATCGTCTATGGCAACCACCAGAATATTTTTCTCAATTGCCACCGGTATCCAGCATACCCTGCGCAGATAATCCAGGTTGATTCCCTTTACGTTTTCAGGAGTTACGAACACCTGATCTTCAAAATCATAAAACCTGCACCCGAAATAATGGGCAAGACAGATGCCGATATCCTTTTTGGAAATATGATATCTATCCATAAGAATGATTTCCCCGGAGATCTTTCGCTCCCTGGACAATTCCATGGCCTTTTTAAGATCATCATGGGAAATCAGGTTATTGTCCAGCAGGTATGCAAAACGGAGGGGATGGGAAAGCTGTAACTTATCCTTGAAACAAATGCCAATCCTTCTGCCAATGGATTCCAACAGGTCCACTTCCTTCCGGGAAAACCCTTTCTTTCCCTTGGGATTGGTTATGACCAAGGCACCCAACACCTCTTTTTCAAACAGAACCGGTACCGACATCATCCCAGTCGTGCGAAACCCGGTACTTTCGTCCCATGAACGATCAAATCCCAGGGAGGGATGAACAGAGGCAAGCTCGGAGGCATCATAGACATCATTGATACAGACTGTTCTCATGACAGAGACCACAAAACCAGGGATGTTGGAAGACCCGGCCGGCAATCGCTGCTCCTTGATATCAGATCCCTTTAAAAACCGGGTAAAAATTTCATGGCGATGAGCATCATAGGCGTAAATGATAATCTTTTGGGCATCAAACAGACTCAGGATGCGGTCCCTGGCGCCAATGATGATTTCATCAATGGTTTTGGCCGCCAGAATCCGATCTATCACCTGCTGTGTCCTCACGAGAGATTTGGATCTCCCAGGATTTTCAGGTAGTTGTGTTTTCAATTTCCGGTCCTGTGCAGATGCTTGGCTAAAATGAGTTTTTTAAAATGGGAATTATCACTAGGTTAAATTAAAAAGATATCGTAAGCTCGTCCGCCTGTCAACAGGAAACAGGGGAAAACATCTGGGGGCCAAAAAGGGAAGGCGGATTGGAGCCAACCAGAAAAAAAACGGCAGGGGTCTTATTGGCTAAACATTTGCATCTAAAAGAAAGCCTGCCATATCCCTCATTTTGTCCTGAAGATTGAGCATTTCCTCGGAAGGAAACTGCCGGATCAACTGGTTTGATTCTTTATCAATCACCTTTACAATAATTTCGTTGTTTTCCTTGGAAACCGAAAAATTCAATTTTGTCTGAATGGTTTTTGACAGCTCCTTGAATGAATCAAGAATCTCTTTCACATCCTGGGTTGACATCTGGGATGATGCGTTTGCTGTCTTCTCTTCTGCGGGAACTTTCCCCATTTTCTGCGGAACAGGTGCTGATTTCTCAACAGAGTGCAATTGGGAAACACCCATAAGCTCCGGGCCGTTTACGTTGATGGCTAAATTATCCATTGTTTTCATCCTTATTGACAAATATTCCCATACAAGACCAATGTCTGGTGCTCCCCTGGATTACTCTTGATACCTTAAAAAAAAAGCAACCGTAAATTATTTATTTAAACTAATTGTCGGTTCCCAACCCAATAAGCTTGAGGGAAAAATGGGACTCTGTTTTTTTTTGTGGCCGATTTCTCTATGCTTCTCCGGTCACCTGAATGGGTTCTTCTTATGCCAGGCAAAGGCATGTATCGGTTGCATTTTTGCGACCCATGCAGACCACCCATAGTCTCGTTTTTGCAACCATCGACGGGAGCATCAAAAAAACCAATACAAATATAATTCCAACATATCAGATAGTTCAAGCGATTAATCCTGCCTGGAAATGGCTGGCACAGCAATTGCTGTTTCAATCTTGGCAGGATGGATATACTGGTTGCATTTTTGCAAACAGTGGCGTAAAAATAGACAATACTGAAACCCACGGAAAACAACATAATGGATAGAAATAAAATATTCGGTCCCCTTGAAGAAGATACCACAAAAGTAATTTTAGAGTGCATATCAGATGGTGTCTTTACCATAGATTATAACTGGGAAATCACCTCATTTAACCGGGCAGCCGAAGAAATTACGGGTATCAGCAAAAAAGAGGCCATGGGCCGTCACTGCTGGGAAGTCTTCAGGTCCAATATGTGCGAAGAAGATTGTGCCTTAAAAAAAACCATGGAACAGGGGAAACCCTTTATCAGCACCTCTGCCTATATTATCAACAAACACAAAAAAAAAATCCCCATCACCGCCTCAACTTCCCTTCTTATTGATAAAAACGGGGATGTCATCGGCGGGGTTGAGTCCTTCAGGGACCATTCTCTGGTGGAAGAACTGCGCAAGGAACTTTCCTGCAGTTTTCAGGTGGAAGATATTGTAAGCAACTCCGCTTCCATGAAAAACATATTCAAGATCCTGCCCCAGATTTCAGACAGTGATTCATCGGTCTTGATCGAGGGGGAGACCGGCACGGGAAAAGAGTTAATGGCCCGGGCCATCCACAACATGAGCCATCGAAAAAACAACCCGTTCATTGCCATCAACTGCGGCTCCCTGCCGGATACCCTTCTGGAATCCGAATTGTTCGGGTACAAAAAAGGGGCCTTTACCAATGCGGCCAAGGACAAGCCAGGCCAATTTGCCCTTGCCGACGGGGGAACGGTTTTTCTCGACGAAATCGGAGATACCAGCCCTGCGTTCCAGGTGAGTCTGCTGCGGGTGCTCCAGGACCATGAATTCACCCCCCTGGGCGGGATCGCAAAAGAAAAAACAGATGTCCGAATCATTGCCGCCACCAACAGGAACCTTTCCGGCCTGGTTGAAAAAAAAGAATTTCGCCAGGATCTTTATTATCGGATCAATGTGATTCAGCTCACCCTCCCCCCCCTGCGGGAACGCATGGAAGACATTCCCCTTCTGGTTGAACGGTTTATCACCAAAATGAATCTGCGCCAGGGAAAATTTATCCAGGGAATCAACCCAAATGTGCTGGCGGCTTTTATGTCCCACGATTTCCCCGGAAACATCAGAGAGCTGGAAAACCTGATCGAACATGGATTTGTGCTCTGCTCTGAAGGGGTGATCACCCCCCAGCACCTGCCCGGTTTTTTATCCAGTATCACAGGGCATGGCTGTGACCGGGATGATGATCCGGTCAAATCCGCCCAGATCAAGCTGATTTCCGATGCATTGGCCCGGAACAATTACAACCGCAATGCCGCAGCAAGGGACATGGGAATTCACAAAAGCACCCTTTTCCGACGGATTAAACAGCTGGGAATCAAATTATAGCCATAGCCGTTGCAACCCAATGCCCCTGACCCGTCCTGTTTTTGCGACCGCCCCTGACCAATCGACATGTTCCTCTTCTGCAAAGAAAGCATAACCACCTGTTTTATCAGAATTTTTCCCTTGATCCAAAACACCCTTCCCCTTGGGCACAGGCTTTGCATCGACAATATAAAAACGGCGGGAAAACAATATGGAGGTGTCCCATGAAAATAGCCATTCCCATTTGGGGAAACCGGATTTCCCCTGTTTTTGATTCGGCCCGCACCCTTCTGGTTGCCCGGATTGAAAACAGGAAGATCGCAAAAAAAACATATACCCCCTTTGACCCTGAGTGTTGTCAGGATCTCATCCGCCTGCTTCAAAAAATGCAGATCACAACATTGATCTGCGGCGCCATCTCCACAAAACCGGCAGATTTTCTTGTGGAAAACAATATCAAGCTCATCTCCTTTGTCACGGGAAATGCAATGGATTTTCTTGATTATTTTGCCAGCCGCCAGACCATTGAAAAAGGACATATGATGCCCGGCTGCAGCATGGAGTACTGCCGGCGCAGAAAACACATCCAGCCATAGGGCCAAAGACTTTCATTAAACCCTGTCCCCTTGTTTAAACCCCTGGATTCCGGCGAAATGTTTTTTTTATGGAATCCTGTCTTTTTTTGGGGGTGCAAAGACCCAATACCATCCGTGAAATTGCAATGGCCCGTCTATATCTTGGCGGTTGACAAAACTGCAGAAACATTATTAAACACTGGAAGCAAAAAGAAATCTATGCCGGGCAGATCCCTTTGGATCTAATTGCTCGCCTGTGACACTATTTAGGATATGAATGAGAGAAAACCCAACCTATGAGGAATTGGCCGAGCGGGTCCGATCCCTTGAAAAGGAAGCAGATCTCAGGCTCACCAGTGGGCAGGAGGATAAAACTGCCCGAAAAAATTATAACCGGTTTTTAAAATTTCTTCCCTACCCGGTTCTGATCCGGGACAAAAAAGGCCTTGTCTCCTATCTCAATCCCGCCTTTACCCAGACCTTTGGATGGACCCTTGAAGAGCTGAAAGGGAAAAGAGGCCGGCAATATATCCCCGGACCATTACAGGAAGAACTCTCCCAGAAGATATCGGGTCTGCCGCCGGAAAAAAATGTTCTCAAACTGAACACCAAACGACTGACCCGGGAGGGTAAACTCCTGGATGTCATCATGCGGGTGGGAATTGAAAGGGATGAAAACAACCAGCCAACCAGCATGATTATTGTTTTCAGGGACGTGACCATGGAACGGCGGATCAACCGGAACCGAAGTGCCATGAACCGTATCAGCCAGGTATTGCCCCAATACCCGGAACTGCGAAAGCTCATGCAGTATGTGAGTGTTGAAATCAAGGAATTGCTGGGTACCGAAGGCGCCAATGTGATTTTACTGGATGAAAACCAGAAGGAATTTTATTTTTTAAGCGTGGTTCATGATGATCCCACCACCCAGGAAAGAATCAAAAAGATCCGGTTTTCCATTGATGAGCTTATCGCCGGTCAGGTCGTAAAGACTGGCAATCCGGTCATGATGAACTCCCTGCCGGACAACCATAGGCTTCACCTGAACCGGGATGAAAAAATCGGACACAAGGTGAAAAATGTCATGGTGGTGCCATTGCGCACCAAAGAACGCATCATCGGTGTCATCACGGCAGACAATAAAAAAGAAGGGGAATTTGATAAAACCGACCTTGAAATCCTGAATACCATTGCAGGCACGGTGGCCCTTTCCATTGAAAATGCAGGGGTTTCAGAAGAGTTGCAAAAGGCCAACCAAGAACTTATCGGACTGAATGCCGCAAAAGACAAAATGATCAGCCACCTGTCCCATGAACTTAAAACACCGGTGGCCATATTGCTCAGTTCCTTTAAAGTTCTGTCCAAAAAGCTGACCCATCTGCCCGAAAAAGAATGGAAGCCAACCCTGGATAGAATCCACAGGAACCTGTACCGAATTATCGGCATTGAAGATGAGATTTACGACATCGTTGAAAAGAAATCCTTTTTACACAAAAGACTATTCTCCCTTATCTTTGATCAATGTGAAGATGCTATTGAAACCCTGATTGCCGAAGAGATCGGAGAAAAAGACGTGATCGCAAAGGTTCGGGAAAAACTGGATGATGTCTTCTCTTCCCGGGATTTTGTAGTCCAAAAGATATATTTGAACCGGTTTGTAGAAGAAAGGCTCCGGGAGCTCTCTCCCCTTTTTGCCCACAGGAATGTAAAAACCTCAGTGGGGCTCAAATCATCGGCCCCCATTGAAATACCCATGGACCCTCTGCAAAAAATAGTTGACGGACTGATCCGGAATGCCGTTGAAAACACACCCAACGGCGGAAATATCGGGATCATTGTCCATGACAGAGGGAAAGGAGTGGAACTTGTTGTCCAGGATCATGGGGTTGGCTTGACCCGGGAAGCCCAGAAAAGAATATTTGAAGGTTTTTTTTCCCCCCAGGCCACCCTGAACTATTCGTCCAAAAGACCCTATGATTTTGGGGCCGGAGGAAAAGGGGCCGACCTGCTGCGGATGAAAATATTTTCCGAACGATACCATTTTAAAATTAAAATGACATCCAAACGCTGCTGGCGCCTGCCCCTTGATACGGATGTCTGCCCCGGCAATATTGAAACATGCAGGGGCGAAAAAGGCTTTCACTGTGATGGCAAAACAACCGTCTCCGTGTTTTTTCCCTTTCCAGAATCATGAACGGGCGACAACTTCTGCCTTGACCTTGGGCAAATAAAATTGCAGAATGATGAAAGTTGATGACTCCCCACAAATCAGGGATATATCTTGACGAAACAAAACCAAACCAAAAAAAATCAAAACCCCATCCGATTGTGGGTCTATGCCGCCTGCATCATCTGCGTGTGGTCCCTGTTCCTTTTTTTCTCCTGGCTCTGGATTGTCCAGTCCAGCCGGTCCGGAACCCTTGAAACCATCAAAATTGATGCCAGAAACGCCTTTAAAAACGATATCCTATACAGGCGCTGGAATACCGGCCATGGGGGGGTCTATGTTCCCATAACCCCCCAGACCCAACCCAATCCATACCTGAAGACAGAACACCGGGAAATCAAGGCGCCTGGAGGTATCACCCTCACAAAAATCAATCCGGCCTACATGACAAGGCAGGTCCATGAGCTGGCGGCACAAAGCCATGGGCGCAAAAGCCATATTACCAGCCTGAACCCCATCCGTCCCCTGAATGCCCCGGACCCTTGGGAAACACTGGCGCTGAAACGCTTTGAAAAAGGCGAAACAGAGGTCAGCTCCATAGAAAAAATAGACCAGACGGATCATCTGCGGTTGATGGGACCCCTGGTCACGGAAAAAGGGTGCCTGGTCTGCCATGAAGAGCAGGGCTACAAGGAAGGGGAAATCAGGGGCGGAATCAGCATCTCCATCCCCCTGGCTCCCTACCTTGCCATTGAAAAAGCCCGTACCAACACCATGTCCCTTGTGTATGGCATTCTATGGGCAATGGGTGTTGGAGGAACCCTTGCCAGCATGTATCTTTTGAATCGTCAAATCCAACGACTGCAGAAGGCGGAAGCAAGGCTCCTGCAAAATGAACGAATGGAAGGGGTAGTGGAAATGGCAGGGGCTGTCTGTCATGAACTGAACCAGCCCCTGCAGATGATATTGGGCAATGCGGAAATCATGTTACTGGACCTTGAACCGGACCACCCTGTTTCAGAGCGGATCAGGCGTATCCAGGAACAGGTAAAACGGATGGCCAAGACAACCCGAAACCTGATCAAAATAACCAATTATGAAACCAAGCAATTCCCCCAGGGCAAGGTTATTGACATTGAAAAGGCATCTACAACCTTACCACGAGCTCCTGACCGGCAAATCGGATCTGATTAAATTTTTTGTTCGTAGGCCATAAAACAGGGGATACAAAGATCTTTCCCGTCAAATCTTCTCAGCCTTGATTCCATAACCTTTTCCCTGCAATCCTGGCAGGTGATGCTTTGTAAAATCCTTGCCGGCCTTACCGGCGGGTGGACAATTGCCTGAATATCAAACAGGTCATTGATATCGGCCGCCATGATATGAAAGGTTCTGGCCTCTTTCCCGGAAAGCCCCCCGGGGTCCGGCAGATCCCTGATGGCATCCTCCAGGAAAACAGCCCTGAACCCCTGGCCCGCCTCCCGGTCAAAAAAAGTAAACCCGGCTTTCCCAAAGTCTTTGTGAACCAGGTTTCCCTTGCCAAATGTACACCCGGTTAGAAACTGAATACCATCCACCGCACACATATCGGTTTCAACCACACAGACAATGGATGAAGCCGGGGTAATCTTTAGTTTCTGGATGGCAAGTTCCGCCGTTCGGATCCCAATGGCAAGCCCGGGACATGAATGGCCGTGAAATGAAATGGTTTGTTCAATTACGCTTTTATCCAATTGACAGGTCATGGCGAACTCCTTTTTAATAATTTATTTTTTTACCCTGCCCGCCATTCCCAGGTAGATGGCCGTCAAAACCATCATCACCCCCGCCCACCCTTCAATACCGGTCTGCCGGTTAAAAAACAGGACATCCCAGAAAAAGGAAAGGGCAGGCTGGAGCAGCAGGATCAATCCGGCACGGGAGGCGGGAACCCCTGGAAGGGAATTGGAAATCATCCCCCAGGCAAAGGCCTGGGACAAAAAACCCAGCCCCAGCAAAGAGAAAAGAGAAGTTCCTGTCGGTATGGCAAAGGAATGGCCGAAGGCAAGCACGGCAGCACCCAGGAAGAACGAACAGGCAGCCGTCAATACCACCTGGTAATAAAAAACCGTCCCCCCGGAACCCTTTGCCGGTGATTCATCGGACTGGACATGACGAAGCAGCAACAAAAAGATACTATACCAGACAGCGGTGAGCAGTCCATAGCCCAGGCCCAGAAGATCGTCAGGACGCAATTGGTTAATATCCAGCCCGATCACCATAAAAAGGCCCAGGAACGCCAGGGGAACCGAAAGGACAAACCAGACACCCAGCTGTTCTTTAAACACCAGCCATCCCACAATTGCCAGGACAAATACCTGGCAATTTACCAGGATGGTGGCCAGACCGGGGCCGACATATTGAATGCTCATGTGCCAGCAAAAAAGGTCCAGACCGAACACCAGTCCGCACAGGATGGCCAATAAATTTTTTTTCAGGCCTTTGGATTTAAACTCTTTTTTTATCCAACAGGCGCAGGTCAAAAAAAAGCAGCCAAAAAACACCCGATAAAAAGCAGATACAAGGGGATGCACCTGGGAGGTCTTCACAAAAACACTTGAGAAGCTGATCAAAATAGCGCCTGTTATCAAAACCGGCATCGGGTTTTTATAAAACGTGCGAATGGACATGGCAGTCTTCCTTTTGCATAAAAATGGACGGTAAAGATTTATGACGCCCGGGTCAAGGAAAAAGATTTGATTTAACCTGACAAATGAATTAGGTTGCCAAACCAGAACCGCAAACAAGGAGAATTTCCATGCTCAGGGACTTGATGAAAGAACACGCAAAAATCCACACCCGGAATATCAGCCTTTCCACCTGTCCCCATACAGAAGACCGGGTCCTGGTCCATGGCGAATTAAAGGACCAGCGGTATATCCCCGTGTTTGATGTCACGGGAAAAACAAGAGCCCCTGGAATTGTTCACCACATGACGGTCACTCTGTTAATAGACCCAAACCCATTGACAATTGTCCAGGCCGAGGCCCGGATGCTGACCGTTCCCATGGAAGAGTGCCAGACCACCCTTGACAGGGTGGCAATGCTTGTCGGCGTTGAAATAAAACCCGGATTTTCAAGCCACATCCGGAAGATCATGGGCGGAAATAGGGGATGTACCCACCTTTGCGGACTTGTTGTGGCCATGGGCCAGGAAATCGTTCACGGATGGCTGACCCAAAAAAGATCTAAAAAGTCCCCCATACCCGTCTCCCTGGATAAGGTAAAGGAAAAAGGATTTCTCATTGATTCATGCCGGATCTGGAAAAAAGACGGACCCAAAATGCGGGAGATGCGCCTGGCCATTGAAAAGAAGGCAGACACTCCCGCTGAATCCCAGTAAACAGTCATCCGGACCATTCCATAAAATCCGGGGGCTGCCACAGGCAGGTATTTAAATCAATGGTATGGGAAAGGGAAAACGCCACCCCTTCGGATTCAAGCAACGCCCGTTGAAGTTCATACCCCCGGCCCGGGGGCAGTGAAATTTTTCCCTTTGAATTGACCACCCTGTACCAGGGAAGCTCATGCTTGCCGGACATGCTGTGGAGTATCCGGGAGACCTGCCGGGCCCCCCGCAGATTCCCGGCCAGAGCAGCCACCCTCCCATAGGAGAGCACTTTTCCCTCGGGAATCGATCTGATCACCTGCAACACTTTCTGGGTGAAGGGCATGAGCATGGAATGGGAAATGATACTTTTTCCTTATTAAATATCCAGATTAAACTGCTTCATATATGCGGTTAATTTTATGGTTTCACCAGTTCCCATCAAAGGGCAATCTTCCGGTCCTTTAGCACCCTCGGCAACCTTTGTGGCAAAAACCATACACGTGGGTTCGTTGCATTCCCGGCAATTGCTTTTCGGCAGAAGCTTAAGAATCTCTAAAATTCCGGGCTTGGGCATTCCTGAGTAACAGGGTTTGATCGTCTCTTTTTGTTCCCAGGCCGCATTGATTTCATTTTTTAACCATGCAACTATTTTTTGGGCCTCTTCCCCATCTTTTAACGCATTCACGGCAATTTTTTTCCCATGGACAGTAATAAGCTTTCCTTGGGCTCTAAAGGTTACCGCAGGAGGATTTGACAGATATTCGAACCCACCGAGCACTGAATTTAGATAGGGCAGTGCCTCGCTCACATCCTGATCCAGGTGTGCAAAGCAATGTACCCCCTTTGCATCAGATTGGCATTTGGATTTGAATATTTCCAATGTATAGGTTGATAAAAGCATGAAGATCTCCTTTCCAACCCGTTTTTCAGGATGGTTGTAGAAAAGGGGTCAAAATAAAATATACCCCCAGCAGGAGGATGGTTGAACCGGCAATTTTTCGGAACCAGAAACCCGCCCCGTTCCATGCATGGTTTTCAAGCAGTCCCTTTACAGCTGCGGTTGAGCTTCCGGCAACAACAATCGGGAGGCAATGGCCGATACCGAACAAAATGATCAAAAGGATGCCTGTCATCACTTTTTCCTGAACCGTGATGATGGCCAGAATCGGGGCAATAAACCCAAACGTGCATGAACCTGAAAGAACACCATATGCAAGCCCCAGTATAAAAGCCCCGGACATTCCCCTTAGATTCAACCGAAATAAGAGGCTTCCGGAGAAGGAACATTTTTCAACACCCAGCATTCCCAAAGCGACCCAGACAAGGAGTATCCCCACAAGGATTTGCCAATAATTTCCCACATCCCCGAGCATCCTTCCAAGCAGCGCACAGATAATCCCAATGAGGGCAATGGTGATAAACAGGCCTAGGGCAAATAAAATAGAATAGAGTCCTGCCTGTCGGGGCAGGACCATTTTTTCCTGGCCGCCGACATAGCCCACAATAAGGGGAATGGATGCCAAATGACAGGGGCTGAAAAGAACGCTGATCATCCCCCAGACAAAACAGCCGAATGCTGCCGGTACAAAAGCACCAACCATCCATTGGTTAATCGTCAAAAAAATGGAGTTCAGCATGATCGTCACCCCTTGTTTTCAACTTTTGGTTGGGGAACTCCCATTTTTTTTAGTTGTTCAACAATGGCGGTTTCGTCTAAAAACCCCTCATGCCGGTATACCTCTTCACCCATTTTATTAAAGAAAATCTGGGTTGGAATCGCCTTAATCTTGAACCGGGTTGCCTGTTCCCGGTTTTCCCATACATCGATAAATATGATATGGGCTGTCCCCCTATAGGCCTTTTCCATCTTTTCCAGAATCGGTGCCATCATTTTACAAGGAATGCATTTTTTAGCCCCAAGGTCAATCATGGTTGCCATGCCCTTCATTGGAAAATCTGAAAAATCCTGTGCAAACGCACCGCTCCCAGTAACTTGCATCAAAACGAAAATCAGTAAAATAACGATAACGCCATGCCGTCCCAGGAGTATCCCTGTTTTATTATGGTTTTGTGTGTTCCTTTGCATTGTTATTTTCCAAGCCAGGCTTTGATATCTTCTTTTTTAGGAACTTTCCCGGTACATTTCACCTGGTTGTCAATGATGACGGATGGGGTGCCGAAAACGCCATAGGAAGCAATCTTCATCAGGTCAGTAATTTTTTCAACACTGGCGTCACTCCCGGTTTCCTTTATGACTTCCCGGATTAATTTTTCAGTCTTGCTGCATTTTGCACAACCCGGCCCCAGCACTTTAATTTCCATGATACTCTCCTTTAACATTTATTGGTTGTTGTATGCTTAAATAATCATATTAAATAAATATCCCACAGAAAGGATACCACAGGCCACAACGCCTATGAAGACAGCGATCAATTTTGGTTTCAAAACTTTTCTCAAGATTACCATCTCGGGCAGGGACAGGGCAATAACACTCATCATAAACGCCAGAACAGTCCCAAGGGCCGCCCCTTTCCCAAGCAGGGCCTCGACCACCGGGATAATCCCGGCAGCATTGGAATACATGGGAATACCGATGAGAACGGAAAGCGGGACAGACCACCAGGAGTCCTTACCCATAATGGACGCCATGATCCCCTCGGGTACAAACCCGTGAATACCTGCTCCCACGGCAATACCAAGGATCACATAAATCCAGACCTTTCCGATAATTTCCTTAACAGCATCCCACCCGTAAACGATGCGGTCATTCCAGGTTAGCTTTTCTTCTTCCATATTTATGGCCGGCGCATCTGTCTGGGTTACCCAGTCTTCGATATGGCCTTCAAGTTTCAGCCGTCCGATGATCCAGCCGGCAGAAATAGCGATGAAAAGTCCTGTTCCCATGTATATGGCAGCCACTTTCCACCCCAAAAGACCATATAACAGCCCCAGGGCAATTTCATTGACCATGGGTGCTGCGATCAGAAATGAAAACGTCACGCCCAGGGGAACCCCGGCTGTTACAAATCCGATAAACAGCGGCACGGCCGAACAAGAACAAAATGGCGTCACAATTCCCAGAAGGGCTGCCAGAATATTTCCGGCAAATTCACTTTTCCCGGAAAGAAAAGCCCGGGTTTTTTCAGGTGTAAAAAAACTTCTGAGGATGCCCACCCCAAAGACCACCAGGAACAACAGCATCATGACTTTTGGCGTGTCGTACAAAAAAAATTCCACAGAAGACCCAAGATGGGATCCTTGTTTAATCGGCAACAAACCATAGGTAAGCCATGAGGCAAAATCCGGCAGCGCCCTGTAAACTGACCACCACAGATAAACGCCGGCAGCCCCCATCAAAAAATTCAACGCCATGATTTTATTTATTTTCCCCCCATTCTGTATGGGCGGGGTCGTTTCTGGTCCCATGAGGTCTCCCTTACCAATTATGTATGGTCATCTATCGATGCTCTCAATACATTTTTTTTTGTATGTTCGATTATTTTCCAACAATATTATGACGGTCAATGCCCGGAAGTATTTTTTCCAGCTCCAGGACCTCGGATTCAGTGTCCAGCCAATGCTTCAGATTTCCGATCATACTGGCCGAATATGGAGAACCGCTGCCGTCGGAAAGAGAATAGTTGACCCACAAGCCATCTTTGAAGCTTCTTACCAGCTCTGCATCTTCAAGAATTTTTAAATGCTTGCTGGCAGTAGATTGGGCAATACCCAGGGCTGTTTTTATTTCACAGACGCAAAGAGGCCGAGATTGAAGCATCTTCATCATTTTAACCCGGTTGGGATCTGATAACGCTTTCATCACGCGAATAAATTTTTTCATATCTTCCTTCTTATATATCGTTATGATGGAATATAGCGATACATGCCTCCTTTGTCAATATACAAAATGGGATTTAAGCGGTTGGGGTTTAAAAAAACATGGAAGACCTTGGTTGACAGGGTTACAATAAACCCTTAGTGTCAATGCTTTAACCGGGACACGAAAAGGAACCCGCCCATGAAACAGACACCAGCCACTTTTCCTGAAGCAGCCGAATTCCGGTTTGAGCTGGCCAGATGGTCTATATTCGCAATCCTCATCCTCACCTATATTTTGGTCTATTTTCATCGCATGGCCCCGGGGGTGGTGTCTGAATTTCTCATGGCAGACTTTAACATCAGCGGTACCCGTCTGGGAGCCCTGTCCGCCATCTATTTCGCCATCTATGCACTGATGCAGATCCCTTCCGGTGTTATTGCCGATACCCTGGGGACCCGGACATCCATTATCTTTGGAAACCTTACAGCCGGCCTGGGTTCGATCCTTTTCGGAATGGCAACCGGGTTTGAAATGGCCTGTGCCGGCCGTTTTCTGGTGGGTCTCGGGGTCTCCGTGGTCTTTATTTCCATCATGAAGAACAACTCGGTCTGGTTCCATGAAAAGGTTTTCGGCATCATGAGCGGCCTGACCCTTTTTTTCGGAAATCTTGGGGCTGTCATGGCTGCCGGTCCCCTGGCGCAAGTCCTGACGGTCTTTCACTGGCGAACGGTTTTCTTAGGTATCGGCGTCCTTTCACTTGGCCTGGCCCTGGCCGGGTTTTTACTGGTCAGGAACAAACCCGAGGATATGGGGTTTATTCCGCCCAATACCCATACAGGCCAATTCCAAACTCAAAACCGGCATTGGCTGACCAATCTCAAGGATGTGGTCATGACCCTGAGGGTCTGGCCCGGATTCTGGGTGCAATTGGGCATGATCGGCAGCAGCTACGCCTTTATGGGACTCTGGGGCATGCCCTATCTGCGGGATGTCCATGGGTTAAGCCGGTCCTTTGCAGCCCATCACATGACTGTCCAATTGCTGAGTTTTGCCCTGGGCGCCCTGTTCTGGGGATGGATCTCTGATAAAACCGGCAGAAGAAAACCCTTTCTTCTATGGGCCGCTGCAGCCTATGTTCTGTCCTGGTTCCTGCTCACGTATCTTTCGTGGACACCGGGGATAACCGGCTTCATCCTCTTTTCCTTTATGGGATTTTCAGCATCCGGCTTTGTCATCACCTTTGCCGCTGCAAAGGAAATTGTCCATCCCCAGCTTTCCGGCATGGGTGTCAGCGTGGTCAACACCGGCTGCTTCATCGGCACCGCCCTGGCCCAACCCCTGTTGGGCTATATTGCCGACCTGACCTGGGACGGCACCACGACAAACGGTGTCCGGATCTACAGCGCCGCCGACTACCATAACGGATTTATCGCCATGATCCTCTTTTCGATTCTGGCCCTGGCAGCAGCCACCAGAGTAAAGGAGACCTATTGCCGGAACACTTTTAAAGGATAACAGATGAAACTTGCCACAGATATCAGAAAAGTATCGGAAAATTATTGGAAAACCGGCTTATTTTTTTATGGCAACCAGGGAAACGGTTTGATCAAATTTTTCTGAAGCATCTATTTTTTTTTCTTCATAATATACAATTTTGCATGAAATAAAGGCATGGAGCAGCTCATTTGGTTCCAGGCAATAGTCTTGGTGTTTTTTTCCGACAAAGGACTCAAAGATCAGAATCCCGCCGGGTTCCAACCCCTTAAGAATCATAGGAAACAAGCGCTTATCCAGGAAACGTAGGTTGAGAATAAGGCCATATCTATTTTCCGGAATTGCCCATTTATCCAGATCCCGGCAGATAACCTTTATTCTCGGGTCCTGTTGCACCAGGTGGTCTGTGGCAACTTGAGAGATGTCTATTGCATCCACCTCAAACCCTTTTTGAGCAAGAAACAGACTGTTTCGGCCGTTTCCGCAGGCGATATCCAATGCCTTCTTTTGGGATGCCAGCCCGTAAAAGGCCTTCAGAAGACCGGAAGGTTCACCGCCTCCCAAGTCTTTGAGATATCTTGAATCCCATTTTTTCCGATCCGTATCCGTCATTTTTACCACGCTTTCATCACATAAAAAAAAGAGGTTCCGTTCCCCAAGCCTGCCGAATATGATCACACCCCCATTGATTCGTAAAGGTTTTTCCGACAAAAGACGGCATCTTTTGTTTTTTTGGGTCTTGGATTTCGGAAAGGAGCGTGGTAATTTAATGGTTTTCGAACTGATTTTATCAAGAGACGCTTAACAGACAAAAAAAGGGTTACAGATGAGCTTATTCAAAATTGATACAAAAAAATGTGATAAAGATGGGATTTGTGCCATTGAATGCCCTGCCCATATTATTGAAATGACCGAAAAGGGGCCGGTACCCGCGGCGGGGGCCGAAGAGTTTTGTATCCGTTGCGGCCATTGTGTGGCCATTTGTCCCAAAGGGGCATTTAACCTGGAGTTCCTGACCCCTGACCAGTGCATGCCCATAAAAAAAGAGCTGATGCTCACACCGGATCATACAGAACATTTTCTAAGGTCCCGCAGGTCCATCCGGCGGTACAAGGACAAACCGGTTCCAAGGGAAATCTTTGAGAAAGCCCTGTCGATTTCGTGTTGCGCCCCCACGGGAAGCAACCGGCAAACCGTAAGATGGCTGGTTTTGGACAAACAGGCAGATGTTCAAAAGGTTGCCGCCCATGTAATTGATTGGATGGGATATGTTGTAAAAAACCATCCGAAAATTGCCCAGATGATGAATATGGAAACCCTTGTCGCCCAATGGAATGAAGGGAAAGACCGAATCTGCAGAAATGCCCCCCAGCTGGTATTTGCATATGCCTCGGATGCCTATGGCACCGGGGCCGCAGATTGCCATACCGCCCTTGCCTATTTGGAGCTTGCATTGCCGGGATTTGACCTTGGCAGTTGCTGGGCCGGGTATGTCAACTATGCAGCAGGCCAGTGGCCGCCCCTTGCCAAGGAACTGAACTTCCCTGAGCAGCACACCTGCCATGGCGCCCTCATGGTAGGATTCCCAAAATTCAAATATGCCAGGGCACCCCAACGGAATGCACCGGATATCCGGTACCATGTTTGAGAACATCGCAATCCGGGCGGGATCCAGGGCCATTAAGATCCTCCGGGACGAGGGTCTGGATCTGTCCCGGGTACGAGTGCTTGCCGGTGCTTCGGGTTCTGCAAAATTTCTCGTTTTAACCGGCATTGACAGGGCCTTGGTCTCTTTGTTCAAAGGACGGACAGCCCCGCTTTACCTGATCGGCACCTCAATCGGTGCCTTTCGGATGGCTGCCTTTTGCCAGCAGGACCCCCTGGGTGCAATTGAAATGCTTGAACAAGAATATATTGCCCAAAAATATTCCCTTCACCCCACACGAGAAGAGGTCTCCCGGGAAACCCGAAGAATCCTGGATGCCTATATCGATGATGCGCACATTGATGCCATGCTGGATCATCCGTTCATGAAAATCGGATTTTTGTCCAACAAATGCAAGGGGCTGCTCAAGCAGGAGCCCCTTTTCTTCCAATGGCTTGGCCTCGCACTTGCGGCAGGGGTGAACCTGATGAACCGGAACTGGCTTGGATATTTTTTGGAAAGAGCGCTTTTCTGTGCTCCGGGACAACGCCCCCCCTTTGCCGGCATGGATCAATTCCCCATGGACATCCATGGCCTGACCCCATCCAATTTTAAATCCGCCCTCTTGTCTTCCGGGTCCATCCCCGTCGCAATGGAGGGCGTATCCGATATTGCCGGTGCGCCCGGACTCTTCCGGGATGGCGGTATCCTTGATTATCACCTGGACATCCCTTTTCTGCCCGACTCAGACGGGCTTGTCCTGTATCCGCATTTTTATCAGACCATTACCCCGGGATGGTTTGACAAAGGGTTGCACCGCAACCCCTGTGAAAAAAACATGGAAAATGTCGTTCTTATTGCCCCTTCACACAGGTTTGTGCAGGGCCTTCCCTTTGGGAAAATACCCGATAGAAAAGATTTTATGACCTTCAGGGGAAAGGATGCAGACCGAAGGGCCTATTGGAGAATCACAGTCGAAAAGAACAGGCAATTGGGGGATGAATTTGTTGAAGCCGTTCACTCCAAACAAATAGGGCAGATCGTAACGCCCCTGTAAAAAAGGCCGAAAATCCGATATGATTACTGCCGGGAGAATCTTTTTTCGAGAATGGCCACCGTCCGGGAAAGGGAAAAGGTGAGGACAAAATACAAAAGCGTAATGGTGATCCAGATTTCAAAGGTCAAAAAGGTGGCTGCCATTAATTCCATTCCCTGGAATGTCAGCTCCTGAATGGAAATCACCGAAACAATGGCGGAATCCTTGATGGTGGAAATAAACTGACCTGCCAGGGGAAACGCCACCCGGCGAAAGGCCTGGGGAAGAATCACCTGTAAAAAGGTCCGGGGCCGGGAGAGACCGACCGACCATGCCGCCTCCCACTGACCGATTGGGATTCCGTTGATCCCGCCCCTGACAATCTCCGAAATATACGCCCCTTCATAGATGGCCAGGGCAACAACAGCCGAGACAAAGGCATTGATCCTGTCCGGGCCTTCCATCAGAAACCCCATCACCCGCTGAACCCCATCGGATTGACCGCGCAGCCAGAGATCTAGGCGGAGGGCATCTAAAAACTGACTGGATATAAAATAATAAAACAGAATCACCAATACCAGGGAAGGAATATTGCGGATGGTTTCCACATACAGACGGCTGGCAAACCGCTGGACAAACGATCCCTTTGCCCCCAGAATGCCCGAGAGGGTTCCCAGTAAAAATCCCAGCACAGTGGCCCAGACACTCAAACGGATGGTGGTCAAAAATCCGCTTAAAAGCATATTGGTCCTGAGCCCGCCGGTGACAGGATCCTTGAACATAAAGTAACCGGGAATGCGGTTCCATTCCCATTGGTATGCCAAAAGACTGCCCATGCGGGAGAAAAAAAAGGATATGCCGGCGACGAGCAACAGAACCACTGCCATATCCACAAGGGTAAATTTATAGCCTTGCCTGTTTAACAATTATATCTCTTAGTTGACAAGGGGTTCCCATTCCTTGGATTCAAACCAATAGGCTTTTCTTTCTTTTAAAAACCCCTGGGAATGCATGTTGAGAATCCAGTTGTCAAAATAATTCAAGGCATCAAAATCTCCTTTTTGAATGGCAAACCCAATGGGTTCCTGGGTAAAATTTTCCTTGAGGGGCACAAAGAGCTTATCCGGATATTTTAAGGCATGGAAGGCCGGCATGGGGGCTGAAGATACCACTGCATGGACCCGGCCCAGGTTCAACTCCTGCAAGGCCTGACTTTCGTTTTCAAAAAGCTTGAACTGGGCCAAAGGCATGAATTTTTTGGCGGCCTGCTCAGCCGTGGTGCCCATGCGAACCGCAATGATGACCTCTGGTTTATTAAAATCTTCAATGGATGAAAATCCGGCAGCTTTGTTTTGATGGGCCACCATGGACATGCCCGAGTAATCATAGGGCATGGTAAAATTGACCTTAAGGTTCCGCTCAGGCGTTATCCCCATGCCGCCGATGATCACATCGAATTTTCCCGTCAAAAGCGCGGGAATAATTCCGGACCAGGCAGTGGGGATGAATTCGATTTTCACCCCCATGTCCTGGGCAAGCTTTCTTGCCACATCAATTTCAAACCCGATCAATTGTCCTTGTTTGTCTTTCATGGCCCAGGGGACAAAGGTGGCCATGCCAACGCGGATAACCCCTTCTTTCTGGATCTTTTCAATGATGCTTTCCCTGGACAGTTTCGCCCCTGTTTCACCGGCAAAGGCCAGTGTATATCCCAGCAGAAGCATGGCAATTGTCAGCAGATAAAACCCTTTTTTCATACCGATCTCCTTTGGTTTAATGTATCAATTATAGTTTATATATTTCAGTTTATGCTCAAAGCGCCTGATAAAGAAAGAAAGACTTGCCGTAACCGACAGATAGCATAATGCCACAGCAAACCAGATTTCAAAAGTCAAAAAGGTTTCCGAGACTATTTTTTGCCCCTGCATGGTCAGATCGTAAATGGAGATGGTACTGACAAGGGCTGAATCCTTAATAAGGGAAACGCTTTGGCCGGCAAGCATGGGAAGGGTCTGGCGCAGCATCTGGGGAATGATCACCTTGATATAGGTGGCAGAAGCGGAAAGCCCGATACTCTGGGCCGCTTCAACCTGACCCTTGGGGATATTGATGATACCCGACCGGATGATCTCCGAGGCATAGGCCCCTTCAAACAGGCTCAGGGCAATCACGGCCGACCAGAAGGCTGATATATCCAATACCGGTGAAATCACAAAGTAGATCAAAAAAATCTGGATGAGCAAGGGGGTGTTCCGGATGGTCTCTACATACACCCAGGCCGTCAGGCGCAGCATGGGAAAAACAGACAAACGGGCAAAGGCGGAACAAAACCCCATCAAAATTGAAAGGACAAGGCCCAGGGAGGATATCTTTAATGTAATAACAAGGCCGTCCAGCAGCAGGCCCCGGACAAGTCGCCCGTTTTCAATGGAAAAAAAATAAGGGGGCAGCCGGTACCATTGCCAATTATACGCAAGATTCTGATATCCCACAACCAGTACAGATGCCAGTATCCCCAATAAAACCACAGATTTTACCATTCCTGCCGCCTGCTTCATCCGTCACCTTTTGCCCGGCTGTCAACCTTTTTTTCCCCGTTTAATAGAGATACAGTTTAGCATAAAACCAAAAAACCTGCCACCTCAATACAAGGGGCGGCAGGTTTTTTTAAATTTCAAAAAGTTATGGATAAGTATGGAGAATCAGATTTCCTGAAACCTTATCCCAGGTTAAATCCCACGGGCTAATTTTTGCCCCGCAAGGGCTTCAGGCGCCCTGTCAATCTCACCGGCTCCTCCGGTATACCCCATGCTGGAATGGTTAATGGTCGTAAAATCCGGATAGGCATTTCCGCCGTGTTCCGTGGCGTCCAGCCCTTCCAATTCTTCTTCCTTGGAGACCCTCAGGCCAATGGTCATGTCAATGAGCTTAAAAATGGCATAGGCGCAGGCAAAGGTCCAGACAAAGCAGGCTGCAATTCCCATGGCCTGGACACTGATTATTTTAAAGCTCGTACCGCCGATATTGAAAATTCCGGCTCCCAGGGTTCCCCAGGCACCGCAGACACCATGAACGGAAATGGCACCCACAGGGTCATCAATTCTGATTTTATCAAAAAAGATAACGGAAAAAACCACCAGAACCCCTGCAAAAGACCCGATCATAACCGCACTTGCCGGCGTCACATTGGCGCAACCGGCCGTAATACCCACAAGTCCAGCCAAGGCGCCATTGAGGCTCATGCCCACTTCGGGTTTTCCAAACTTAAACCAGGAAACAAACATGGCAACGATGCACCCGGCCGCAGCCGCCAGGTTGGTGTTGACAAAAATCATGGCAATATCCTTGTTGGCGGCTGTGGTGGAACCCGGGTTAAAACCGAACCAGCCCACCCAGAGGATAAAAACGCCCAGGGCTGCCATGGGAATATTATGACCCAGGATGGGTCTCACAGCCCCAGTACTTGTATATTTACCCAGACGGGGTCCCAGCACCATGGCACCGGCAAGGGCTGCCCAGCCGCCCACGGAATGTACAACAGTAGACCCTGCAAAATCGATGAATCCAAGACCCTCCAGCCATCCGGACCCGTGAAAAAGGCTTCCCCATGCCCAGGATCCGAAAACCGGATAAACCAGACCCGTAATGCAGACCGAGTACAAAAGATATCCGATAAACTTGGTTCTCTCGGCCATGGCACCGGAAACAATGGTGGCGGCAGTGGCTGCGAATACCACCTGGAACATCCAGAATGCCAGAACCCAGGGATCGCCTCCCACTTCAAAATCACTCAGAAAGAAACCGGTGGTCCCAAAAAAGCCGGTCTTGGAAACCCCGAACATGAGACCAAACCCAATGGCCCAGTACACAATGGACCCCATTGAAAAATCCATGAGATTTTTCATCATGATATTGATGGCATTCTTGGCCCGGGTAAACCCGGCTTCCACCATGGCAAAGCCTGCCTGCATGAAAAAAACCAGGACCGCGCAAACCAGGGTCCAGACATAATCGGCATGGGACTGAACAAGGTCAATGGCCGCTTTATTGGTGATCGGGGTATCGTCACCGGCAAAGGCCGAAGGCAGAAAACAGACAAGCAGGGTGATCAGTGTTGCTAAATATTTCATTTGGAAATTCTCCTTTTCTTTGATTATGCTAGAGGGCATCCAAGCCGTTTTCACTGGTTCTGATGCGAATAACATCTTCAATGGGCTGGATAAAAATTTTACCGTCGCCAATTTTCCCGGTTCTGGCGCTATTGACAATGGTCTCCACCACGACCTTTACCCGGTCATCATCCACAACAATGGACAGCTCCACCTTGGGGATAAAATCTGTCTGGTATTCCGCCCCCCTGTAAACTTCCTTGTGTCCCTTTTGCCGGCCAAACCCTTTGACTTCGGTTAGGGTCATCCCGTTAATATCTATCTTTGTTAAGGCATCTTTTACCTCATCCACCTTAAACGGTTTTATTATTGCCAGAATTTTTTTCATTGTTTCTCCCTTTTTACAGATTAAAATAAAAACGACTTAATTTCCCATAGAGCAAGAGAGGTGCCAACGGCTTATTTTAGATAAAGTTAGCGTTAACCATTTGAAATAATACGATTATTATAATATCAGCTTTTTTGTTACAAAGGATATAATATTACATTATTGGGTTTAAATTGTTGACAATAATGTAATATCGTGCAAAAAATAGAAAAAAACTGCTGTAATTTAATTCATTTTTGTAACTTATAACGAAATGGATGGAAAATTTAGGAATACAAACAGAGGAAAAACTATCGACCCAAAAAGATCTGACCCAGGGTTTTGCCGTCCGCATACCCTTTGGCAAATTTTTCGTGGAAAAAAGGATAGGACAAGAGCTTTAATGAAGCCCGGGGAAAGGAATAAAGACACCTGGATCCCAAATGGTATAACCCAAGATCGCCTCTCATCGTTTTGATCTTTCGGGCATAGGCACTGCCCGGGAAGGTATTGGCACCATGGGAGGAAACAATGGCATGGGCTGCCGCCTGTCCGCTTTTAAGCGCAAAATAAATACCTTCTCCCAGAAGGCTTTCCCCAAACCCGGCCGCATCCCCGACCAGAAGAACCCGGCCCTTGCCCGGACAATGGGCATACCCCCCCACGCCGATGGGATACCCCTTCACTGCCGAAAGCGGGTTGCTGCCAAAACGGTTTTGGGCATACTCGGCCAGCTGCCGCTGCTTTAAGGCAGGATTGCCCGCAATGGAATAGATACCGATATTGATGTGGTCCCCTTTGGGGAAAATCCAGTAATACCCTTTTCCCGGCAGGGAAAAATCAAATTCCATGAAATGAGGCCCAGGATGATCTGCCCGGATATCCGCCTCAAGGGCAGGATACCGGTTAACCCGGCAAAACGGATGGGTCAGGCGCCTCACAATCGAGTTGGCCCCGTCCGCACCAATCAGATACCGGGATTTTATCAATTGGTCGCTGGTTCTGACCTCCAGGTGAAGGTCTTTTTCTTCTATGGAAATAATTTTTTTAACCACCTGGAATTGACCGCCTTTTTCTTGAACCCTGTTCAAGGAAAACAAGTCCAGCTCCCATCTCTGGGTCATATGGCAAAGGGGATTTTCATCCTGGATAAGAAAGGGCTGCCCGAAGCGGGGCCGTATTCTTATGCTGCGGCAGGCCTGCCGGAGGACAGAGGAGATATCATACCGGAACAAGGCCATGGCCTTGGGTGTGATTCCCCCGGCACAGGCCTTTTTTCTCGGGAAAACATGTTTGTCCAGCAATAGCACGGAAAGCCCCCTGGACAAAAGATCAAAAGCGGCCGCTGTCCCGGCAGGGCCTGCACCTATGATAACGACATCTAACATGGCGTTTTATTAGCAGACCTTAGATCGGATTTCAATTTTGATCCTGATTTAAGATATCCCAGATCAATCAGCCCCCATGGCCTGGAGAAATTTCAAGGTCAAGGCGGTGCCATTGACGGATTTCACCGCATACATCACATCCCCCAGCCGAATGGCCTTGGTTTTACTGGAAAATTTCTGGGGATACGCAACCTCAGGGTCCAGATCCAGCAGATACAGATCCAGCACCACCTGGTCCTTTTCAAGCCCTTTGAATACCAGACAGGTATTCTTGACCATTACCCGATCATTTTTTACCAATAGCAGCTGTTGGGCCGAAATCTGTGATTTCGCCGGAACATTAGCAGCCGACCCCCGGGCCCTCCACTCTTCAAACCGGGCCTTGGAAGTCGGTGTCGAAACATAATAGGTAATCCCAAAGGGCACGGCCAGACAGAAAAAAATAAAAAGGATGGCCAGCCAGCCTTTTTTATTGGGCAATGGCATCTGTGTCTCTCCCTTTTTATATTACGAAAAAACCAATGCCCGATCATATTACCTGGCCTTTGGCTTGTCAAATCCAAAGAGATTTTACTATCCCAACTTTCAAACTTCGGCTTTGTAGGAACGGGTCAGACTTTTTTTTATTGTGCTTTTTATCAATATTTCAGTATCAGACTGAACAAAATGCAATAAGTAAAGCATGACCCTATGTAAAATCACTCCCTTGCGAAAATTTTAACCTGTTGATTGATTTAATTATCTTTACAAATGTTAAAAACATTGATATGGCCTTTTGTATTCATAGCTTTCAATATTTCTGTTGAGATATTATTCAAATTCACAAGACATGCGGACCCCATAGAAACCTTTATCGTGTTGCGCCGAAAATCACAATAGCTGTGTAATCTTTGCCAGAATCCTGCAGGTTCAGCATTTGTTCAATTGCCATATATAAATCAAGGAGGTTAAAATGAGGCCAGTGCAAAGAATGGGTATCTTGTTTGGGATACTTCTGAATTTATCTTTGAGCAGCATGGTCTTAGCGCAAGTTTGTAATGCCGATGCCCCAACGATTTCAATGGCCATCTACCTGGTTGATGAAAAAGAGGTCTGCCCAAATGGGTATGTTCAGAATGATAGTGGAGAAGAATCAAATTGCCCAATCATCAGTATTCGCTATATAAAACATAAAATCATTCCCAAATACCAAAACTGCTATAGCAGTTCTAATATACCGCCCAGTACAATATCTCTCAACGCAATACAAAGATTAATCGCATACAATTATGACCGCGACTTTAAAAAACACCAAAGCGAATCCTCAGGCCTCGGGCCAGATTCCAGAAAGGCGGCTATCTTTGTATTTAAATGGAGTCAACCCCATAATCTAAAAATACGGCTCACACGTCGGCAAACAGGGCCCATACCGTATATCGACTCTAAGACCTGGACTGGAAACGGTGACGGAGAGGCTCATTGGATCCACCATGAACGTGGCGACACACTTTGGGTTGCAAACATGGTGGAATGGACGCTCACCCTCGGAGAAGGGAAGGATCCTGAGTTTTGCTGGAATTTTAAACTGGAGTAAACTTCATGAAAGATTCTGATCTTGGTAATGATATTCTGATATTAATTCTGGACAAACTATTGATCGGTCTCATTGCAGTGCTCATCGTTATGTATTTCCAATACAGAAGCCAGGAAGCTTCGAAATTAACGGATCAAGTTGCCTCAGTGGCCAGGTTTCATTCGGAAATTCTTCTCGAACAACGCAAAAAATTGGCAACGGAAACGTTAAAGTACCTTTCGATTTTAGACAAAATAAAACGGGATCCACAAACAGTTCACTATGAAGAATACCAGCAACTAACAGGAAACGCCGATGCAGTAGAATTGGTGTCACTTATTGTAAGTGATGTTGATCCGTCCCTAAGAGAGAGCACCAGCAGCCTTTGCTCCGCCATGAGGAGAATCCCTTACAATGTGGATCAAATATGGCGGCTTGATGAAAAACAAAAAGAAATTTCTAACTGCTATTTGAAAGTCATGAAAAACTTCCGGGATTCTTTGAGACGTGTGGTGATCGAAGAATATTCATATTCAAAGAAAACAAATGCCCGGACGGCAGATACCAACGATCAAAAATCTTCAAGCGAACCTGCTCCACTTGAAATCATCATTTTCTGAAAGTGCCTAAAAAAAGGGGTTGTGTCATGAAAAACGGTTCAGGCATTTTTCCCAGCAACGACATAAGATTCCGGATCACCCTCCAGGTTCTTGTGGGTTTATTTTACCAATCATTCTTTCATTTTATCAGGCCATAAAGAAGCCTGATCTCCTCCTCCCATTTGGATGGATCCGGTGTTTCAAGCACCATGGGAATATGGTCAAACCGGGGGTCGTTCATGATGAATTTAAACGGCCCAAGTCCCAGGGACCCCTGTCCGATACACGCATGCCTGTCCACCCGGCTTCCAAATATTTTTTTTGAATCATTCAGGTGCACGGCTTTCAGATAGCCGATACCCACCAGGGAATCAAACTTTTGGAGGGTATTTTCAAAGGCTGGGGCTGTTTTGATATCATACCCGGCAGAATAGGTATGACAGGTGTCCAGACAGATCCCCACACGAGTCTTGTCCCGGACATTTTTGATGATCCGGGACAGGTGTTCAAATCGATATCCCATATTGGTTCCCTGGCCTGCGGTGTTTTCGATGACAGCCGTAACACCGGCTGTCTGGTCCAGGGCCAGATTGATGGATTGGCTGATTCGTTCCAGGCAGTGATCCGGATCTATTTTGTTCAAGTGACTTCCAGGATGGAAGTTCAGGTATGAAAGACCCAGGCGTTCACAGCGCTGCATTTCATCCAGAAAGGCGACCCTTGATTTTTCCAGAGCCGCTTCTTCCGGGTGCCCCAGATTGATCAGGTAGCTGTCATGGGGGAGGATGTGCTTGGGATCATACCCAGCGCATCTGCAGTTCTCCCGGAATTGATCGATGTTTTTGTCTGTCAGGGGTTTTGACACCCATTGCCGCTGGTTCCTGGTGAACATGGCAAAGGCTTTTGCACCGATGTGTTCCGCGTTTTGAGGCGCGTTTTCAACTCCCCCGCCGATACTGACATGGGCGCCGATATACTTTGTTTTTTCCACTTGTCTGCACCTTAATTCCGCCTGTCTGGGTATGATCCTATTATGCTTGTTATGAATAATTTGAAAGTGGTCTCCAAGTCAAGCATTTAAACCTTCCGCCAGGGCAATCGCATGGCGCTTTTTAATAAACAGCCTTATACCCGTTCCGGTCGGATTGCCTTTCTGTCGCTGGAGAGGCCAGGTGACAGGCTCTAGGTGGACTGCACTTGTGGCGGAAAAACTCGCTGCGCTCAAACAATTCCCGCCACTTAACGTTAGGTCCACCAGAGCCTGT
>VMSR01000069.1 GCA_013792075.1 Desulfobacula sp. | reverse complement strand
GACAGCATGCAGAAACTGCTGGTAAGATGCCAGGCTGAGCTGCAATAATGCGTGGAGTGCTATTTGGAAGAAGGGCCAGAGGATAGGGGTGGGAAACCGCCTTTTCCGGTGGGGTTGCGCCTGGAATGAAGTTACGGGAGATAAGATGGAAACACGAATAGAACAAGACACCATGGGAGAGATCCGGGTTCCCGCCGACTGCCTGTGGGGTGCCCAGACCCAGCGGTCTTTGGAGAATTTTAAGATCGGCGAGGAATGCATGCCCCTGGGGCTTGTCCAGGCCTTCGGATATGTAAAAAAAGCGGCAGCCATTGCCAATGAGTCCTTTGGGCTGCTTTCCCGGGAAAAACAGACATTGATCTGCAGGGTCTGCGACGGCATCATCCAGGGGGAGTTTAACAATCAATTCCCCTTAAAGGTTTGGCAGACAGGTTCCGGGACCCAGACCAATATGAATGTAAATGAGGTTATCGCCAATCAGGCCCATGTATTGTCCGGTAAAGAATTGGGTCAGGGGTCCCTGTCGGTTCATCCCAACGACGATGTGAACAAATCCCAGTCTTCCAACGACACCTTTCCCACGGCCATGCATGTTGCGGCTTACAAACAGCTCATAGATCATACCCTGCCCAACCTGGAACTTTTGGGCCAAGGACTTGCTGAAAAAAGCCGTGCCTGGCAGTCAATTGTCAAGACGGGCAGAACCCATTTTATGGATGCGGTTCCCCTGACCCTGGGGCAGGAGTTCTCAGGCTACGCCGCCATGGTGGCCAACGGCATCCAAAACCTGAAAGCCGGCCTGCCCCGCCTGTCAGAGCTGGCCCTGGGGGGAACGGCCGTGGGGACGGGATTGAACAGTCCTGAAGGATTTGATGTAACGGTGGCAAGGATCATTGCCGAGCTGACAGGGTATCCCTTTGTAACGGCGCCCAATAAATTTGAAGCCCTGGCCGCCCATGACGCTCTTGCGGCATCCCATGGGGCCCTTAAAACGCTGGCAATCAGTCTGATGAAAATTGCCAATGATATCCGCATGCTGGGGTCCGGTCCCCGTTGTGGTATCGGCGAGCTGATACTGCCGGCCAATGAACCGGGCTCCTCTATTATGCCGGGCAAGGTCAACCCCACACAGACAGAAGCCATGACCATGGTCTGTGCCCAGGTCATGGGCAATGATGTGACCCTTAATATCAGCTGCGCCTCGGGACATTTTGAACTCAATGTTTTCAAGCCGGTGATCATTTATAATTTTTTGCAGTCTGCAAGGCTGCTGGGGGATGCCGCCCTGTCTTTTTATGAAAATTGTGTCAAGGGTCTTGAACCCAATTGTGCGGTCATTGAACGCCATTTGTCCCAATCCTTGATGCTGGTCACAGCCTTAAATACCATCATCGGGTATGACAAGGCGGCCCAAATTGCCAAACTTGCCCATAAAGAGGGGATTACCCTCAAACAGGCTGCCCATGATTTGGAGTTTGTGCAGGAAGACAAATTTGATGACCTGGTAAACCCCCGAAAAATGGTTGGCCCCATGAAAAAAAACACATAGAGACAGGGAGGATACGCAAATGGACCATGAGGTTGTTGTTTTTAAAGCATACCCGTTTAAGGAAGGCCAGAAGATACGTATAGAAGATTCTCCCCGTTCCGGGGACTGGGAAGTGATGAAGGTGACCGATCATAAGGTGACCCTGGGCTGTCCCATTTCAAAAAAACAGATGGTCTGGAGCCGGTTCTGTTATCTGGTTGAAGAAAAGCTGCTGCCATGGCCACAGGTATAGTCGGATCAGACAAAAGGAACGTAAATATGGAAGTAATCTTGCTCATGGCCATGACCCTGGACGGGAAAATTGCAAGGAATTCCAGGCAATTGGTAGACTGGACAGGAAAGGCGGACAAACAATACTTTGTCCGGGTGACCCGAAAGGCAGGTGTCGTTATCATGGGATCCAGAACATTTGATACCATTGGTAAGCCCTTGGCCGGCAGAAAAAATATTGTTATGACCCGGGATCCGAACCGGAAAAGCCAGGAAGAAAACCTGATATTCACGGATCAGTCTGCCGGCGAAATTATCAGAGGGTTAGAAAAAGAAGGGTTTGAAGCCGTGACCCTGATCGGCGGCGCCATTGTCAACTCTTTGTTTGCAAAGGAGAATCTGATCACCCAGATCCATGTAACCCTGGTGCCGGTATTGTTCGGACAGGGGCTCTCCCTGTTTAAGGATTCCCTGGATCTTAAGCTTGAACTTGCGGAGAACCGGGAAATTGACAAGGGGCATTTGCTTTTGGTCTATAGGGTGATCCCATGACCCAAAAGAAGAAAAATTTATGGGTCCGCCTGCTCAACTGGATAACAAAGGGGAATAAAAAAGCCGCCCAAAAGGGCGATCTGTGCAAGTCTTGAATCAAGAAACGCTAAAGGGCCAGGCTGGCCCTTTACATGGGCGGCAAAAATTGAAAAATCCTATTGAATCTTCTTGTAAAGAATATATACTCGCCTTTAAAAATACCCTTGGACCCGGGAGATTGATTTTTAATTCATAAAGTTTTTTTAAACAGGGCAAAATAGATATGAGTGCAAATGTAAAAGGATTGCTGCAGCGGATTAATTTTATTGAGACAGACATGGAAGTGCACAAGCAGATTTTGTTTTCCATTCCATCAAAAAATACAGCTGAGATGAAAAAGGTGGTTGATACCATTGCCGATCTAAAACAGCAGATCAACGATCTGAGAGAGCAAATCAAAGAGATGGATGAAGGTGAGTACGATAGGATCATTGCCATTGAACAGGCAGCCGACAAATTCAGACAAATCTCCAGGGATAAAAAATTTGTCCAGGTCAACACCCTGAATGAAAGCGGCCACTGTTTCATCACCCTTAATGACGGCACACGGCTGGAGTGTCTGGTGGCGGCAAGGGAAGAAAACGGCAATTGGACGGTGCTGACCCTGGCGGGTGAAACAAAGGAATATACGGGCAGTCTGGTCCGATCTTCCGACCCAGGCCCTTTAAAAAAAGCAGACCCTGAAAAATAAGGAGAAATTACTTGAAGAAAAGCGTTAGAAGTTTTTTCAGTCCCGTATTGGCTCTGCTGGCAACCGGTATTTTGCTGGTCACTGCCACAGCCACCCCCAGTAAAAAATTCGAACTGGACCGGTTTATCGACCCCCAGACCTGTGGCGGCTGTCATTGGGAAATCCATGAGCAGTGGACCAATTCCATGCACAACCTGTCCCATAAAGACCCAATCTATAACCGGGTGGCAACGTTTCTGCGCCAGGGGCTCATCGAGGCCGGGGAAATTGCGGAAGCCGAGTCCTGTGTGAAATGCCACACCCCTGTGGGGACCATCACAGGATTTCCTGAAAAATTTTCCGATGACCTGTCCCGGACCCCGGAGATCGCCACCCAGGGGATCCAATGCGATTATTGTCATTCGGCCGTGGACACCACCCAAATGTACAACAACGGGCTGGTACTTTCCCCCGGCCATGGAGAGGAGGACCCGGGCATCAAATACGGTCCTTTTGACGACGCGGAATCGGATTTCCACGAATCGGCTGTTTCCGATCTTCACCAAAGCGCCCAGATCTGCGGCACCTGCCACGATGTCAAACATGTGGTCTTTGGCACAACCCTTGAGAGCACCTATACGGAATGGAAGAACAGCCCCTATAATGATCCGGACCCTGAAAAGCGGGTCACCTGCCAGGGCTGCCACATGTACCAGCGACCCGATGTCCCTGCCACCGGTTCCACCGACCGGCCGGAAAACCCGGGAGCTGCAACGGATGACAGCATGGAAAGGCCCCATATTTTCACCCATTATTTTGTGGGAGGCAATACCGCAGTGACCAGTCAATTCAATGGCCTGGAAAAACGGGACATGGCGGTTGAACGCCTTGAAAACGCAGCCCAGATTGAACTGAACACAGACCGGCTGGCCAAAAAACAAATGGATGTGGTGGTGACCAATTCCGGAGCCGGTCATTCAATCCCCACGGGGGTCGGCGACCTGCGGCAGGTGTGGATTGAAATCAGTATCCAGGACCCGGATAAAAAGATTGTTTTCAAATCCGGCTTTTTAGATGAAAAAAAAGAATTGCCCAAGGATACCATCATCTTCAGAACTGTCTTTGGGGATGGGAATGGCAATCCCGTGTTCAATATAGCAAAGGCAAAACAGGTGCTTTCCGACAACAGGATACCGGCCATGAAGCAGGTAACCCAAACCATTGACCTGGGATTTGTGCCCAAAAAGAATTCCGTGATTACCGCCCGGCTCCTGTACCGGGGCATGCCCCAGGAGCTTTTAAACCAGATTCCGGGCAGTCCTTTGGGGCCCTTGCCCGTTGTGGAGATGGCAAGGATCACCCAAACCATTTAGGAAAAGAATCCGTATAAAAAAAAGGGATGCAGCCTGGCTGCATCCCTTTTTTAAAATTTGTCCGAAAGGCCTTGCTGAGTTTAGAAGGGCCAGAAATTATTGTCTTCCCATATTCTTGCCATGAGGGATTCCTGGAGGTCCATCAGTTTTTTAAGATGGGTTGTTTCCCAGACGGACAGCCAATTGTACATTTTTTTTTCTTCCGGATCTGTGGCCTCCTTGGCCCTTTGGGCGTACAAGGTGACGGCTTTCTCTTCAAAACCAATGGCAGCGGTTATGGCCGTTGATTCAAAGCCTGCGGCATTGATATTCTTTTTTACGGCATCGCTGAGAATATCCGGGGCCTTTACGGCGCTGGCATCATTTTCAAATCCGCCGGCCATGAATTTTCCGCTTTTCATATAGGATTTGAATTGTTTTTCGAGAATGTCCATGTGTTCCTGTTCGTCGTCAACAAGGCTCTGGAAAAATGCTTTTACTTCGATGTCTTGTGCATGGGCCTTGGCTGTTTCATAAAGGTGTTTGCCCTGACGCTCCATGAGAAAAGCGCTTTTCAATATGTTCAGGGTGTTTGATTTATCCATGGGTAGATATCTCCTGTGTTTTGGATCAGACGGTTTAAATAAGAAAAGAGTACATCATGTGGACACGAATTTCAAGCAGACCTCCAAGGGAACTTGAAAAATTATTTCCGGTGTTTTAAGCAATTGCAATATAAAAGGAATTTTTATAGGGTAGGATTTCAACTTGAGGAGATCGGCGTTTTATATGGGAACTATTGATATTATTGTGATCGCAGTGGGACTTGCAATGGATGCGGCAGCCGTCTCCCTGGCCGCTGCCGCAGGAGGGTTCGCAAAGGATGGACGGGCCGTTTTCCGCCTGGCGTTTCACTTTGGGCTGTTTCAGTTTATGATGCCCGTGATCGGGTGGGGTCTGGGGGTCGGCTTTGTCTCCTATCTGAAGGCCTTTGACCACTGGATTGCCTTTGGTCTGCTTTCAGTTGTGGGGAGCCGCATGATTCTTTCCGGAATGGATGATAAAGATGCAACCCTTAAAAAAGATCCTTCCCGGGGCATGACCATGGTGATGCTCAGCATTGCCACCAGCATCGACGCCCTGGCCATAGGCTTAAGTCTTGCCATGCTGGAGGTGAATATCTGGTATCCCAGCGTTGCCATCGGCATTATCACGGCCGCCATGTCCCTTATGGCCATCGCTATCGGCAAGCACCTGGGCGCCCTGTTCGGCAAGCGTATGGAAATTGTCGGCGGCCTGATTCTGCTTTTCATTGGCGTAAGAATTGTGTTTCTTGAATTTATGTAAAAGAGGTGCCATGTTAACATCAGAATTGCCCTTTTTAAATGATCCGGAGGGGGATTACCTGCCCCAGGGTCTGCCCCGGGTAATTGATGCCCACGTCCATATCTTTCCGGACAAGATATTTTCCGCTGTCCGGAACTGGTTTGATGCCCATGCCTGGAAGATCCGATACCAGGCCAATAGTGCTGATGTGATCTCTTTCCTTTTGAACCATGGGGTCAGCCAGGTGGTGGCCCTGCAATATGCCCATAAACCGGGTATTGCCGGGGGTCTGAATCGGTATATGATTGAAATTTGTCAAAAGTTTCCCGGTCGGGTTCTGGGCATGGCAACGGTATTTCCTGGAGAAAGGCAGGCAGTCCGGATTTTGGAACAGGCATTTGAGGCCGGTCTTTGTGGGGTAAAACTTCATGCCCATGTCCAGTGTTTTGACATGGGCCAAAAGCAGATGACACCCCTGTATGCGGTTTGTGCCCGGGAAAAAAAGCCCATGATCCTGCATGTGGGCCGGGAACCCAAAAGCGATCACTATCTTTGCGATCCCTATGAGATCTGCCGGGCAGACAAGCTTGAGGCCGTCTTAAAAGCATTCCCCACCCTTAAAATCTGTGTGCCCCACCTGGGGTTTGACGAGATTCTTTCTTATAAGGCCCTGATTGAGAAGTATGAAACGCTTTGGCTGGATACGGCCATGGTGTTGACAGACTATTTTCCCAAAGGGAACCGGGTGGGGCTTGAGACCTACCGAATGGACAGAATAATGTACGGGTCTGATTTTCCCAATATTCCCTATGCCTGGGATCGGGAGCTTATGTGGCTGAAAAATTCTTCCCTTTCCCGGTCGGAGCTTGAACAGGTGTTATACACAAACGTAAAAACCTTTTTGGGTATGGACCCTCTGGTGTATTAAAAAAGATTTCCCCATACCCGGATGGGTATGGGGAAATCGGAAATGCTTAAGCTAAATTGATCGGGCGGGTTATCCCAGAATTTTTTTCAGGTCGCCTTCAGGGGTTCCAATGGGAGTGAGTTTATAGTTTTTAACCAGCACATCCAGTACATTGGGTGTGACAAAAGCCGGCAGAGAGGGCCCCAGGTAGATATCGTTGATGCCCAGGTGGAGAAGGCTCAACAGAACGGCAACCGCTTTTTGTTCATACCAGGAGATGATAAAGGACAGGGGCAGTCCGTTGACATCGGTATCAAAGGCCTTGGTCAGTGCCACGGCAATGAGCACTGCTGAATGGGCGTCATTGCATTGTCCCACGTCCAGAAGCCTGGGGATTCCGTTGATATCCCCCAGCTGTTGTTTGAAAAATTTGAATTTTCCGCAGGCCAGTGTGAGCACAATGCTGTTGGCCGGTGTTTTTTCAACAAATTCTGTATAATAATTTCTGGATTTTTTCACCCCGTCGCAGCCGCCGACCAGGAAAAAGTGACCAATGGACCCGTCCTTCACACCGGCCACAATCTTGTCGGCAACTCCGAGAACAGCGTCGTGACCGAAACCCACCAGGATATCCATGTCCGGGGTATCTTGGGTATATCCCGGTAATGCCAGGGCCTGGTCGACCAGGGGGACAAGGTTGGTATTGCTCAGATGGGTGACCCCGGGCATGCCCACGGTGCCGGTGGTAAAAATATTTTTCTTATAGGATTGTTTGGGTTTCTGGATGCAATTGGAGGTCATGAGAATGGCACCCGGAAATGCGTCAAATTCTTTTTTCTGGTTCTGCCATGCCGTACCATAATGGCCGTAGAAATGGGGGAACCGCTCTTTCAATTTCGGATATCCGTGGGCGGGCAGCAGCTCACCATGGGTGTAGACAAAGATCTCTTTTCCGGCACTGGCTTCCAGGACCGCCTCCAGGTCAATGAGGTCATGGCCGGAGACCAGAATGGCCTTTCCCTTTTTAGATCCCAGGGGAACCTTTGTGGGAACCGGATTGCCGTAGGCCCCAGTGTTGCCCAGGCTGAGCAGCTCCATGGCCCGCAGGTTTTTTTCGCCGCATTCAAGGACAAGGCCCAGCAATTGCTCCATTCCCAGGCTTTTGTCTTCCAGGGCAGCCAGGCCCCGGTGGACAAATTCATAATTGCCCTCGTCTTCCTGGTCATGTTCTGCCGCATGGTCTGTGTAGGCCGCCATGCCCTTGATACCGAAGAGCAGCATGTGCTGTAGGGAGCGGATGTCCGGGTTTACGTCAGGGTCGGACATAAGGCCGTAATCCATGCCCTGGGCGGCCATTCCCGCCATGGCGGGTTTGAGTTTCAGGGTCAGGCTTGGGCTTTTGCTGTCAATGGTACCGCCGGCAGCCCTTACCTGTTTGATCATTTTGTCCCTGAGGGAGACAGACTGAAACAAAAGGTCTTCAAACCGGTAGGGATCAAATTCTACATTGGTCAGGGTGGCGAACATGGCCATACAGGTAAACCGGTTGGTTTCCTTGTCCGAGATATTGACCTTTCTTCCGGCCACAGCTGCCAGGGAAAGGCCTTTAAGGGTATAAATCAACAGATCCTGGAGTGCAGCAACTTCAGGGGTTTTGCCACAGACGCCGATGGTGGTGCATCCTTTTCCGCCCATGGTCTGCTCACACTGGTAACAGAACATTTTGGTCTTGTCTGCATCCGATGCAAAGGCTGTTTTAGAAGTGAAAATGGCTGGAAGCAGGGCGCTTGCGGTCATGGCCAGGGTGCTCTTTTTGAGAAAATTTCTTCTTGAGATGTCTTTCTTTTTCATGGGGGTCCCCTTTTTATAAAATGAAGTGTATTGGGTTCATCGCCAGCGATGCATTCATATCCTAAATGTTAGGGCATCATATCTCAAACTTTTGGGAGGATTCCTTGATACAGATCAAGAAATGAAAATAAAACCCTCAACTTTCTGAGGTGTGGGGAAATACTTGATTGACAGGTCTTTTGTTGATAAGATTTAAATTATCCCGATCATCAACCCATTGGCAATGCAAGGAGCTTTTATGTCGGATATAAACCTGTCCAACTGGGAAGAACGCCTGGTCCCACCTGAAACAATCTTAAATCATATCAAGCCGGGAATGACCATTTTCATCGGGACGGGTCCGGCTGCCCCCAGAACCCTGATAACCACCCTGCTGGATGTGGATGCCCACAATATCCGGGATCTTGAATTGGTTCAGCTGGCAGTCCAGGGAGACACCATCCTTTCGGTTGACAAGCTCAATGCCCCCAATTATCGGTTGAAAACCTTTGTTTCCGGGTTTGTTTCCTGGGAAACCATTGCCACGGGTCAGGTGGACCTGATTCCCGCCTACTCATCTGAAATTCCTGAAATCATAAAGTCTCGCAGGATGCTAGTGGACGTGGCCTTTATCCAGATCACCCCGCCGGATGAATCCGGTTATTGCAGCCTTGGGGTGGCTGTGGACGTGGCCCGGGAAGTCATGGACCAGGCTTCTCTGGTCGTAGGAGAGATCAATGCAGACATGCCCTTTACCTATGGGGACACCTTTGTCAGCATAGAGGATTTTGATCTGCTGGTCAGATCCGACCGCAAACCCATTACCTATGAGGTTCCCAAGGCTTCCGATCAGATGAAACAGGTGGCTGCCAATGTGGCATCGGTGATCAAGGACGGGGATTGTATCAACTATTCTCTGGGCCCCCTGTTTGAAGCCCTGGTGCCCTATTTATCCGATAAAAAAGATCTGGGATTCCATTCCCTTTATTTTACCGATGCCATGGCAGAGCTGGTCAATTCCGGTGCGGTCAACAACCGGCGCAAATCCCCCTTCCGGGGCAAATCCCTGGCTTCCTATGCCCTGGGGACCAAAGAGCTGATGACATGGCTTGACCGGAACCCGCTGGTGGAATTCCAGGGTATCGACTGGGTGTGCAATCCAAAATATATAGCCAACAATCCCCAATTTGTGGCCATTTACGAGGCCCGGAAAGTAGATATTCTGGGCAGCATT
>VMSR01000085.1 GCA_013792075.1 Desulfobacula sp. | reverse complement strand
GCCCAGGAATTGGTATCTGCAAAAAATTTGGAAAGACTCGCCCGGGCGGCAAAAACCCTTGAAATCCGGCAAAAAGAGTATAAATTCGGTGCCATTGCCATCAGCAAGGGGTTTATCAATAAAAGCGTACTGGACCTTGCTTTAGAAGAACAGGAAGAGGATATCAGGGGAAAACGCAAACCCCGGTTGGTTGGGGATATGCTGGTGGAAGCCGGATTGCTGACAATCAAACAGCGGGATTATATCCTGAAGATGCAGAAGCGGGTGCGTCTGCCTTTGAAAAAAGCTGCCCCTGCCACGGAAACGCCTGCTGGGACAGCGCCTGGAACCAAAATATCCGAAAACCAGATGCCCGGGAAAGAACCATCAGGGGAAGAAACGTCTGAAGCGGAAGATGCAAATGGGCTGCTTGAACCTGAGATGATCGCCGGGGGAATCAAATTGCAGGTTTCCAAGGATTTTATGGCCGCCTTTATCACAAAAACCGACCATTTTAACCAGGATATGCTGGTGATGGAAATAAAAGAGGCCTTGTTTGAAAAAAACATTGTGGCCGGGATTGTGGTGGATGAAATGATAGATGGTTTTATCAGATCATCGGGTTTTAAAACCCAGTCTTTCAGGGTGGCCAAGGGAGTCCGTCCCATCCAGGGCCAGAACGCAAAATTGGAATTTTTTTTCAATACAGATTACCTGAAAGCCGGTGGACTTGACGGAAAAGGAAACATTGATTTTAAGGAAAGAGGGGAGATTCCCCATGTGGAAGAAGGAACGGTCCTGGCGGAAAAAACCCCCATGGTCGCCTCCAGATGGGGTCAGAATATTTTCGGAGATGAGGTGGAAACGCTTTCCGGCGAAGATATTCCCCTGCGGTTTGGAAAAGGGGCCAAGTTGTCAGAAGATGGTCTTAAGGTTCTGGCCGCTGTTCAGGGCTTCCCTAAATACTCCCTGTCCGGCGTGATCTTTGTCCATGAGGAATATACAACCGGGGGAGACGTGGATTATGAAACCGGGCACATTGATTATAATGGGAATGTCAATATAAAGGGGTGCATCAAATCCGGATTTAAGGTTCGGGGAAATGATGTGAAGTGTATTGAGCTGGACGGCGGCATTGTGGAGGCCGACGGCGACCTGGTGGTACTTGGTGGTATCAATGAAGGAAAAGTTTATGCCAGGGGAAATGTGTTCGCCAAATTTATCCATAAATCCGAGATTGTCTGCATGGGAAATATCAATGTGGGCAAGGAAATTGTTGACACCCGAATTGAGAGTTCAGGGTCCTGTGTCATTGAGAGCGGCAAGCTGATTTCCTCCCAGATTGTTGCCAAAATGGGTGTCAGTGCCCAGCATATTGGTACGGAAATGGCGTCTCCCTGCACGATTAAGGTCGGCCATGACGGATTTACCGAAAAGGAACTTGAGAAAAATAAAGCCATCACCCGTAATCTTAAAGAAAGTCTCCAGGTTCTCCAGATAAAGCGAGACAAGCTGAAAGAAGAGAACATGGAACTCCAGAAGCAGATCACCAAGCTTGCCCATGTCCAGGACCGATCCCAGCTTGAGCAGGGCGAATTGGAGTCGAAAATGGCGGATCCTGAAAATCAAAAAATTCTGGAAGAACTAAAGCAGCGTCTGGAACAATCAAAGGGCAATGCCCAAAATGCGGAAAAAAATCTGGATCGCTGCTTTGAAAAGAGTGAAACCATCGAAGAAGCAATGGAGAAACTTGACCAGGAAATTGGTTTTTTGACCCAAAAATGTGATGATCTTGCCCAGGAAAAAAACAATCTTCTTCAATGGGCCAAAGACAATCCGGGCAATGCCCTGGTAATGGCCGTGGGGAGTATCCAACCGGGAACCGTTATTTTTGGCAAGCACAGTGATATGACCGTGGACAAACTCATCCGCCGCTCACGGGTGATGGAGGTCCTTTTCAGGACAGACGGAGCTGAAGGAAGGCAGGTCTACGAAATGCAGGTTAAGAATTACTAAGCCCCATTGTCAAGAGGGTCTCCGTCCCTAAGTCCTTGTATTCTGGCATCTTTTTTTATCCAGAGACTGTTAAGCCATTCACAGAAAAAAGCTTTATATTCCACGTCATTAAAATAATCTCCTTGTAAGGCCGGACCCATTTCCATTACTTCAAAAGTAATAATTATTTTTCGGGTCCGGCCGGATACAAACTCCCAGAAGCTGGGTGTCTTTCCCGGGTAGACGATGGTGACATCGATAATTTTATGAAGACAATCGCCCATGGATCCGATTACAAAGGCAACACCGCCGGCTTTGGGTTTGAGAAGATGGTTAAAGGGGGCCTTTTGTGCCTTTTTTTTCTGGGGTGTGAACCGGGTGCCTTCCACAAAATTCATAATGGATATGGGGGTGTGTTTAAATCGTTCACAGGCCTTTTTTGTGCTTTCAAGGTCTTTGCCCTTGAGATGCGGTTTTTGGGCCAGTTCTTTTTTCGAGTACCGTTTCATGAACGGGAAATCCAGGGCCCACCAGGCCAGTCCCAGGAAAGGAACCCAGATCAGTTCTTTTTTTAGGAAAAATTTCAACATGGGAATTTTGCGGTTCAATGTCTTCTGGAGAACCAGGATGTCCACCCAGGACTGGTGATTGGACATGACAAGGTACCATTCCTTTTTCTTTAAGCGTTCAAGCCCGCGAATATCCCAGTCAATATTGCAGAACAGGTCGGCATTCAGAGAATTGATGCTCACCCACAGGGTGGCAATGGCGATCAGAATTTTGTCCAGAATCACAATGATCGGGGGAAAAGGAAGAATAAATTTAAACAGGGATAAAAAAATCAGGGGGAGGGTCAGGCAAATGGTATTCAGCGCATAGAGCCCAAAGGATAAAACACCTTTGAGGGGAGCCGGTAAGAAATGTAGCATCAGTCTTTGAATCCTTGTTGGGTCTGTATATGTTTTTTAATGGTTCGCCTGTCCAGTCCAGTTTTCCGGGCCACTTTTTCATAGGTTCCCAGGGTATCATACAGCAGTTTACAATATCCTGCCACAAGGTCGGGCACTGCAATACTTTTTTCCTCGATTCCCTTTTGAAGAATTTTGGAAAGGGATAAGGGGGATGCCTCTCTGGTTTCTATCCCCTTGTAATCTTTTCTCAGCAAAACGCTTCTGACACATTGTTCCAGTTCCCTGACATTGCCTGGCCATTGATAATGCTTTCCCAGGCGTCGGTCAATAATTCTTTTTACCTGGCTGGATAATTTTTTTGAGGCCGTGCCGGTCATGCGGTGGATGGTAAAATTCAAAAGATCATCCAGCTCCTGGGGAGACTCTTTTATTCGGGTTCGCAGGGGCGGAACCTCTATGATGTCCGAACATAGTCGGTAATAAAAATCATCCCGGAAAATTTTACCGCCCATGATATCTTGTTTGGGACGGTTGGTGGCGGCAATGACCCGGCCGTTAAACCTTAGAATCGTATGGGCACCCACCGGGGAAAAGTGTCTTTCCTGGAGGACCCGCAGCAGTTTGATCTGTACATGGTTGGGGATTTCTCCGATTTCATCCAGCAGGATGGATCCGTGGGCGCTGCACCGGTCAAAAACCCCCTGGTAGTCTTCAATTGCTCCGGTGAAGGCCCCTTTGGTATGGCCGAACAACTCTGATTCCAAAAGGGTCTCCGGGTACTGGGACAGGTTCAGGGACAAAAATGCCTGGGTAAAGCTTTCGGTGAAACAGCCGCGTTTTGGGTCAAAGGGAATATAGCCGCTTCGGCCGATGGCCTGGGCTGCCGTCCCCTTACCGGTTCCGGTTTCTCCCAGCAGAAGGGTGGAAAAGTCCTCCATTTTGTTCCATAAAAAATTGTCGTAGACCGCAATATTATGGGTGAAAACATTGTTCCAGAGGTGATTTTTCAAGGTTCGCATACAGGGGCTGCTGCCCACCAGGGCATGGGAGATAAAATAAAAGGCCCGACGCAATTGGTAGGACAGGGCAAAATAATGGTAAAAACTCTTGGTGTCAAATCCCTTTGCAATCACCATGGCCTTTGCCTCTTCGACAAAACTGACTTTGACCGGGGTCTCCTGGGCCGTAATCTGGTCGGTGATCAACTGGTCAAATCTATCCCTGAACTTATGGAATATATCAAACAGATAGACCACCCGCAAAATTTCCTTGTCACTGTCCTGGTAGTCATTGAGATTGCCTTTGTTTTCGGCTTCCAGTTTTTTTAAACCGAGGTCCACCTCTCTTACACACATGTCTTTGCTTTCCCTGCGGGTGGCAGAGGGGAAGAGCCCGGCAATTTTTTGGTCCAATCTTTCCCGAAGTTCGCTGAAAGGGTTTGCAAAGGCCGCATTATAAACGGTTTTGAAAAATTGTCTCTCTTCCTGATCCAGTTTGAGTTTTTCCACAGGGTCTCCATTTATTAAGGTGTTGAGCAATTTTGTACAACCGGCATACATAAAATGCAAGTATATTTGGGGATAATTTCCGGGGGTAGTTTCAGTTTTTCTATAAAAAGCTTTTATTTCAGTGGGTTAAAAAACAGGTTCAGCCTGGCACGTTCCTTGATAAACAAATGGGTTTGAGAACCATCATTTTGCCTTGGCAGGCGGTCAAGGCAAAGTGTTACCCCAACCCAAATATGGAGCGCTATTTATGATTACCAGAATACTGAATTCAAGACTGCCTTTGATGATTTATACCCCTGTTAAGGTATTTGATGCCAGCTATTTCCATGCCATTTACAAATCCGGTGCCCTGCCGGTTTTTGATACCGAGTTTTTAAACTGCGACCAGATAGTACAAAAGGCCCTTTTGCTGTCCCGGGAAAAATTAAGCTTCGGCCTGCGGCTTTCCTTCCACGACCATGAGACCATTGGTGCTTTGAAACAAAAAAATATCATCAACCTTGATGTTTTGATTGTCCCCCTTTCCAAACAGGATGCGGTTGCTGATTTTTCCGATTTTGGGGACACGAAAATTATTTCTGAAATCAAGGATATCCATTTGATCGAAAAAATAAAGGCCATGGATCCCCATGGTCTGATTCTCAAGGGAAATGAGGCAGCAGGAAAGGTGTCCCGGTATTCTTCGTTTATCCTCATGCAATGGTATTTGAAGAATAGTAAATTGCCGGTTTTTGTCCACGGCGGCGTGGGCCGCTATACGGCAGGCGGGATGCTGGCGGCAGGCGTGTCCGGTTTTGTCATGGACAGCCAGGTATTGCTGGCCGACGAGGCCCCTGTGTCGGATAACTTCAAAAAATTATTGGCCATGGTGGATGAAGGGGATTCAACGGAGATCATTTTCCAGGACAAAGAGATCTATCGGGTCTTTGCAAAACTGGGGACCAAGATTGTCAAGGATCTCAAGCAGGAGGCCGTTCTGGTTGCAGATGCAGCAGATGGGGAACAAAAAATTTACCAGTCTATCACAGACCATATTATTGCCCTGGACGATCAAGAGGCTTCCTTTGTCCAGTCACTTTTTTATCTGGGACAGGACGGGTTGTTTGCCAAGGAGTTTGCCAGGAACTCCACCTGTCTTGCAACCATGATTGCTTCATTTTTTACGGGCATTGGGGAAAATCTTGATTTTGTTGACCAGCATGATCCGGTGGTGCCGGATTCCGCCTTTGCAAAGGATCAGAACACCCGGTTTCCCTTGATCCAGGGGCCCATGGCCAATATTTCGGACAACGCCCAGTTTGCCGGCATGGTATTGGAAGCCGGCGCCTTGCCCTTTTTTGCCGTGGGAAGCCTGCCCTCAACCCTGGCCGATGAGATGATAAAAAAGGGGGCGGAAAAAATCAGTAATTTTGGCGCGGGTCTTGTGGGCATTGAAGCCTTTAATCCCATGGTCCATAAGCATCTGGACATGATCAAGAAATACAAGGTGCCCTATGCATTGTTTGCCGGCGGCATCCCCTCCCAGGTGGTGGAATTGGAAAAGGCAGGCACCAAAACCTATCTGCACACCCCGTCGGTTTCCATGATGGAAAATGCTTTGGACGCCGGGTGCCGAAGGTTCATATTTGAAGGGGGGGAGGCGGGTGGCCATGTGGGGTCTTTGTCCAGCATGGTCCTGTGGGAAGTTGCCATCTCAAAACTGATCAGCACCTCCCGGGATTTGTCCGATCTCTACCTGGTTTTTGCCGGGGGTATCACCACGGCATTTGCCTCTTTCTTCATCTCGGGTATGGCCTCTTTTCTGGCGGCCCGGGGGGCCAAAATCGGCCTTCAGGTCGGAACGGCCTATCTGTTTTCCCGTGAAATCGTTGATACAAAGGCTGTGAAAAAACAATACCAGGACATCATCATTGAAAAAGATGAAACCGTGGTCATCGGCAGAAGTCTGGGACTTGCCTCCAGAACCGCCCCCACTCCCTTTGCACGGGAGATGGTGGAACATGAAGCCCGGATGATCCGGAACAATGAGGGCTTAACCCAGAGGAAACGGTCCTTTGAGAAACGCAATATCGGGTCCCTGCTCATCGGTGCCAAAGGGTTTTTGCCGGATTTTAAGCGTCCGGGCCAAGAACATTACACCTGGTTCGAAGATGGGGAACACCGGGAAAAAGGCAATTTTCTGGTGGGCGACAGCCTGGCCTTTTTCAAGGGTCAGGTTTCCATTAAAGAGATTCATGACCAGTATTTTGACAGCAAATCCCGCCTGTTTGCCCACCTCAATCAATTGGAGATCTTTTCCAGCCCGAAGAACAAGATCAAAGATGAGATTGCCGTGGTGGGCCTGGGCTGTACCCTTCCCCATGCAGACACCCCGGAAATGCTCTGGGAGAATATCCTAAACAAAAAATATTCCATCAGTGAGATGCCGGAAACCCGTTTTGACAGGGCCTTATATTACAATCCGGACCGAAAGGTGCAAGACACCACCTATACGATCCTGGCAGGACACGTGGATGATTTTGAATTTGACAGTGAACGGTTCGGTTATACCGAGGGAAAGGACAACCGGCTCTCCAGAAGCCAGAAAATGGTACTTTCAACCGCGTATAAAGCTGTGGAAAGTGCAGGCCTTCTGGGAGCGGATGACCAATTTGTCTGCCAGGACCCCCAACGGACAGCCGTGATCATTGCCACCTGTCTGTCCAATGAGCTGGGCAATGATATCCAGCTCAAATACTGGTATCCGGAAGTTCTTTCCATGCTGGAAAAGACCCCGAAATATGCCGGTCTTGCCGATAAAGACAAGGAAAAAATCAAGCAGGCCCTTCTGGAGGGAATGGAAGGGGAAAACAAGGGGTATGACCCGGTTCACGGGATACTTTTGAACATTGAGGCCTCCAGAATTGCAAGGCACTTGGGGGCCCGGGGCGTAAACTATATTGTGGACGCGGCCTGCGCTTCTTCTGTTACCGCCATTGAGGCTGCGGCAGGAGAGCTTTTGTCCGGCGACCATGACCAGGTCATTGTGGGCGGGGTCAATACCCATCTGGCCCCGGAATCTTTTATCGGGTTTGCCAAAATGGGAACCCTGTCGGAAAAAGGGTCTTATCCCTTTGACAGCCGCGCCGACGGCTTTGTCCTGGGAGAAGGATCCGTGGTCTTTGTTCTGAAACGGATGAAGGATGCCCTCCGGGATAAGAATAAGATTTTCGGGGTGATCAATGCCATTGGCGGCAGTTCAGACGGAAAGGGCAAGGCCATTGCCGCGCCCAACCCCAAGGGCCAGATCATGAGCCTTGAACGCTGCTTTGAGAATATCCGGCCGGATATCCTTCCCCGGGACATCGGGTTTATCGAAGCCCATGGCACCTCCACCATCGTGGGAGACCAGGTGGAATTGCAGACCCTTTCCACCCTGTACAAGGCGTCGGGTGCCGGTGTCAGTTCCATAAAATCCCAGATCGGCCATCTGCTGGGATGCGCCGGGTCTGCCGGTCTTTTAAAGGCGATCCTTGCCGTCAGCAAAGGGGTATTGCCGCCCAATGGTCAGTTTGAAACCCTGTCGCCAAACCATGACCTGAAAGACGCTTCCCTGTTTATTGTTGAAGATGCCGCTCCCTGGGAGCCTGTGGCCGGCAAAACAAGAAAAGCTGCAGTTTCATCCTACGGGTTCGGCGGCATCAACTACCACATGGTTGTGGAAGAGATGACAGACCGGTATCTGCCCATGAAACGCGATATCTTCACGGACACTTCCCATGATTTTAATCAAGACCGGATTGTGGTGGCAGGCCTGGGGGTCTTTCTTCCCGGTGCCAGAAATACCGGGGAATTCTGGGAGAAATTATGCACCGGGAAAAAACAGCTTTCCCATATCCCCAAGACCCATTTTGACAACGACGCCTATGCCGCATTTGACAAGAACTCCCATTTCAGGTTGCCCAAGGTAAAGGCCGGCATTGTAAAAGATTATCAGTTTAACAACCTTAAATACAGAATGCCGCCCATGATGGTCAAATCCATTGAGCGGGGACAGCTGTTTGGCCTTGAAGCCGCCAGTGAAGCCCTGGCATCCTGCAGGCTTCTGGAACAGGAGGGAGCCGCTGCCAGAACCGGTGTTATCCTGGGAACCATTGCAGGCGAACGCCAGAGCAAGAATATCATCCGGGTGCGGAAAAACTTCATCGCCAACCTGATCAAAAATTGTTCAGACCTGGACACCAAAATTGCAGAAACCGTGGGCCGGGAGATGGTGGATGCCATTTGCACCCAGATACCTGAAAACAATGAAGACACCACCCCGGGTCTTTTGTCCAATATCATATCCGGCAGGATTGCCAATTATTTCGGACTCAATGGCCCCAATTATGTGCTGGATGCCTCCTGTGCCTCTTCCACCATTGCCATCCGCAATGCCACACGGAATTTAAAACACAAGGACCTGGACTTTGTCCTGGCAGGCGGCGTGGACTGCAACCTGTATCCGGCAGTGCTCATGGCCTTTAAGCGGCTGGGGCTTTTGTCCGAAGGAGATTGCAATTATTTTGATTCAAGGGCCGATGGCTATGTGATGGGTGAGGGGGCTGCCATCCATGTGTTGACAACCTACAAGCGAGCCCGTGAAGCCGGCATGGAAATTTTGGGAGAGATCAATGAATGCACGGTTCGATCCAGTGTGCCCGACCATCTGCTGGCCCCTTCCGAGCATACCTTTGTTTCGGTCATCAATGAAGCCTACGAACGATCCGGGATACGCAAATCGGATATCCGGCACCTGGATCTGTTTGCCTTTTCCAATATTTTTGGGGATCTTATTGAAAAACAGGTGACCCAGGCCTGTTTTCACCATGAAATGCATTGCGGCAACATCAAGCCCCAGTTCGGCTATTTCAAGGCGGCAAACCCTGCGGTTTCCCTGGCAAAGCTTATGCTCATGAATGCCAAGGGAGAAATTCTGCCGGACTTTAATTATTCCGAAGAACATTCCATCCTCAAAGAGTGCAAGATCTTAAAGCCTGCCACAAAAATGGTGGCAAGAATTCCTGGCCAGAGTTTTCGGTTTGCCGCCAATGTCAACGGCATCGGCGGGAACCACAGCCATTTGATCGTAAGTTGTCTGCCAAGGGTTCTGGAGGAGCAAGGGAGCGCAGCCTTGTCCGTTGCCCAAGGGCTTGAACGGGTTGAGCCGGTGATGGAAGCCGAGTACAAGCGTGTTTCAGGAGATGACCTGGTGCTGGGGGACACCTCCTATTCCGCAGACCCCAAAGGGAAAAAACTGCGAATGGTGGCCCTGCTGTCCGGGCAGGGAGCCCAGCGTCCGGGCATGATGAAGGAATTGTTTGCGGCGGACGCCCATATCCGATCGGTATTGGAAAAAGGGGAGGCCATCTTCAAAAATCTGCGGGGATATTCGTTGCTGGAGATGATGTTTGGGGAAGATGAGCAGCTCAATTCCACCCAGAACACCCAGCCGGCTGTTTTCCTGTCATCTGCGGCCATCTGCAGCCGTCTGGCCCTGGAAGGGTTTTCCCCGGATTATTTCATCGGCCACAGCGTGGGGGAATACACAGCGCTCTTCTGTTCGGGCATGCTGGGGTTTGAAGACGCCATGAATCTTATCATCAAGCGGTCTGACCTCATGTACGAATCCACCCTGAAATCTCCGGGCAAGATCATGGTGGTCTTTAAAAATGAAAAAGAAACAGCCGGCCTGATCCGGGAATCTTTTGTATCCAATATTTATATTACCAATAAAAACAGTGAACGTCAGACGGCCGTTTCCGGCAAGGCCCAAGACATTGAAACCTTCTGCCAGTACCTGGAGCAGCAGGCTGTTGTCTTTAAGCGTCTGAACCTCACCGGCGCTTTTCATACGCCCTTGCTCAAGGAAGCCTCGGAAAAATTGAGAACCTATCTTTCCACCCTTGAGTTCAACCAGACCCGGTTCGGAAAGATTATTTCCAACACCCTGGGAAAGCCTTTTCCGGAACGCGCCGAAGAGGTAAAGGACCTTCTGGCGCGTCAGATCGTCTCTCCGGTTGAGTTTATACGTTCCATTGAACATGTCTATGACCCCGGGCGGACCCATTTTATTGAAATAGGTCCCACACGTCTTTTGGTCAATCTGCTGAAAAATATCAATGTGGGTGAGTTCGGAACGGCTGTTTCCGTGGATTCAAAGACTGGAGAGGTCGCCTCCTTTGAGGCCTGCCGCCAATACCTGATTTCCTGTAATTCCATATTTGAGCCCAAGACCATTGTGCACCCCGAGCCTGAAGCCAGGCTTGCCCACCCGACAACCGCCCGAGAAGCGTTACCCGGAATAGAAATGTCCGAAGACTTTGAAACATTTAAACGCAACAACCAGACCCTTGTGGACCAGATTCTGTACAAGGAATTTGTGCACCAGAAGCGCAATTCGGCTGTGGATGCCATGGAACGGTATAATTTTAATACCCAGGGAATACTGATTTCCGGGGTTTCCGTGGGTCTGCCGGGCAAGGCCCGCCAGGTATTTGCCAAGGATAATTTTGATGCCATCCTCAATGGTGAAAATTTTATCGAACCCCTGTCCGCTATGGCCATGGAAAAGTTTACGGACAAGAACATCACCAAGCTGTTCAAACAGCCCGACGGCAACGCCCGGTTTGTCCAGATCACCAAGACAGAGGACGTGATCCATCTGGCCGGGCAATTGGGATATTTTGACCTGACCGATGAATACGGCATCAAAGAACAATATGACGTGGCCATGGCCCTGGGCATTGCCGCAGGGATAGAAGCCCTCAAGGATGCCAATATCCCCCTGGTCATGCAGTACAAGCGGATGAGGGACGGTAAAACCATGATACCGGACGGGTTTGCCCTGCCCGAGGAGATGCAGGAGGAAACCGGCGTCATCATCACCTCTTTATGGCCCAGCGGGGAAACCCTGATGAACGAGCTTGAGAAATATTTTTATGAGAAAATGTTTCTGGCGCCCTATGAGGAATTTGAAAAAATCTATTATTACCTCATGGAAAAGATCAAGGACATGGAAATCAAGGAGGAACTCACGGAATGGTTTTTTAAGGCCAAATCCCGTAAACGCACTGACCTTGACACCTACAAGTTTGACCGGAACTTTCTGGCCAATGCCTGTCCTTTGGGATCTGCCCACCTGGCCCAGATCATCAAGGCCAAGGGACCCAATACCCTTGTATCATCCGCCTGTGCTTCCACCACCCTTGCCATCGGCATTGCCGAGGACTGGATCCGGGTGGGACGGTGCAAGCGGGTCCTGGTGGTGGGGGGTGAGAACGCCACCTCCCCCAGCCAGAACCAGTGGGTGGGGTCCGGTTTTCTGGCCCTGGGAGCGGCCACCATTAAAAAACGGGTATCAGAAGCTGCCAAACCCTTTGACGAGGACCGCAACGGCACCATTCTCGGGGCCGGAGCCGTGGGGCTTGTCATTGAAGACCGGGCAAGTGCCGCCAAGCGCGGTATGAACGGCCAGGCAGAAATTTTAGGGACCCATATTGCCAATTCCGCCTATCACACCTATAACATTGACGTTCCCCACATGGCCCGGGAGATGAAAAAATTTATCACCCGGGTGGAACAAAAGACGGGCCTTCAAAAACAAGACTATGCAGACAAATTGCTGTTCATGTCCCATGAGACCTATACCCCTGCCAGGGGGGGCAGTGCCGACGCCGAAGTGACGGCCCTGGAAGCGGCATTTTCAGGGTACCTGCCCAAAATATGCATCTCCAATACCAAGGGATTTACAGGACACACCCTGGGAGCAGCCATTGAGGATGTGGTTCTGGTCAAGGCCCTTCAAAAACGCAAGGCACCGCCCATTGCCAATCTCAGGAAAATTCCTGCGGCTTTCCGGCGGCTGAATTTTTCCGGCCAGGAGAAAATTGATGCTGAATACGGACTGCACCTGTCTGCCGGGTTTGGCTCCCATTTTGCCTTTATGTTTGTGAAACGGGTGGAGGAAAACCCGGTAAAAGGCAATATCGTCTATCAACGCTGGCTCAGAAAAATTACCGGCTCCCAGAAGCCGGAACTGAAAGTCATTGACAACACCCTGTGCGTTGTGGCCGGGGACAGGGAAACCAGTTCCTTAACCCAGGGCAGGACGGATACGCCTGAAAAGAAAAGAGTGGTGCCGGAACCCGGCCATATCCCGGCCGCCCTGCCGGTCACCCCGGCTGCCGTTTTAGAGCCTTGGGTTGTCCCCATTGCAAAGGTAAAGCAGATCATTGCCGACCAGACCGGATACGCAGCAGACATGCTGGAAGACAACCTGGACCTGGAAGCAGACCTTGGCATTGACACGGTAAAACAGGTGGAAATATTTGCCAATATTGCAGCCAGCTTTGGCTTTCCCGTTCCCGATGATCTGAAACTCCGGGACCTGAACACCATTGAAAAGCTGGGTGCCTATGTGGCTGCCCGGGTAGATGCTCCTGTTGCAGTCCCTGAAGTCACTGCCGCTCCAGAAGTATCTGTCGCCCCATCAGATACACTTTCGGCCATCGAGACGGTAAAAGCACTGATTGCCGACCAGACCGGGTACGCAGCAGACATGCTGGAAGACAACCTGGACCTGGAAGCAGACCTTGGCATTGACACGGTAAAACAGGTGGAAATATTTGCCAAAATTGCTGCCACCTTTGGTTTTTCCGTTCCCGATGATTTAAAACTCCGGGAGTTGAACACCATTGAAAAACTGGCTGCCTATATTGGAAAACGGCTGGAAATTCCTGGCAAAACCGTGGCGCCGGCATCAGTTGATCCTGTTTTTGTCGGGACTCCCAATGCCCTGGAGACGGTTAAGGCCGTGATTGCCGCCCAGACCGGGTACGCAACAGACATGCTGGAAGACGACCTGGACCTGGAAGCAGATCTTGGCATTGATACGGTAAAGCAGGTGGAAATATTTGCCAAAATTGCTTCCACCTTTGGTTTTTCCGTTCCCGATGATTTAAAACTCCGGGACTTGAACACCATTGCCAAACTTTCAGCTTATATCCATCAGAGAACCCAGACAGACAGGTCTGGGGAAAAAGAAGTCATCCCGGTCACAGGGTCTGGAACCATGACGGAAAAAGTTTTCCCGGCAGGTGCGGGTGTTGATGAAAGCACACCCTTACAAGAAGCGGGATTCCCGGATGTGACCTCTCCCATCAAGCGTCTGGTGGTGCGGGTGGATGAGACACAGATGCCGACACCTTCTACCAGAAATTTTAAGGGAAAGAAAATTCTGGTATCCCTGGACAGCCACGGGTTTGCAACTGCCGTGATCGAGCGGATAAAGGGCCTTGGCGGTGAGGTCATCACCCTGGGACGGAAAACGGATACAAAGACTGTGGACCTTGATCTGGATCTGACGGACCTTGGGGCAACAGAGGCGAAACTGGAAGCATTTAAGGCCAAAACACCGGAAGTGAACGGTTTTATCCACCTGGCCCCCCTGGACTATTATTTTGCCGGGGAAGATGCAGATTCTGTAAAAGAGGCTGCCTTTGCATCGGACCCGGAGTTGAATACCACCCTAAAATCGGCCTTTGTTCTGATAAAGACTCTTTTTTCCACCCTGGATCAAAAAGAGAACCTGATCGGTGCCATTACCTTTGATTCGGTTGTCTTTCCCTATATGGAAGGATGCGGTCCGATTCATCCCATGTTTGCCGGGTTGTCAGGTCTTTTGAAAACCGTGAACAAGGAGATGGTGGACACCCGGGTCAAGGTGGTGGATTTTTCCGATAAGCATCCCCGAAAGAGCATTCCCCGGATTGTTGATTTGTTTATGGGCGAGCTGTTGTCCGAAGACAGCCGGTGCGAGGTGGGCTATAAAAACAAAAAGCGCTATGTGCTTTCCCTGCACCAGAGCATTGCCGACAGGACCCAAAGGATCATCACTGAAAACGACACCCTGCTGGTCACCGGCGGTGCCGGCGGTATTACCTATGAGATCCTTAAGCAGGTGGTTTTGACCTATAAGGTCAATCTGGTCATCCTGGATATCAACGATATCTATGCCACTGACCCAAAGTATCTGGTCAAGTCAACCCCTGAGGCAAAACTCATGGGCCTGCTCCGGGCAGACATGCCCGGGGTCAAGCCCGTTGAGATCAAACGGGCCCTGGACCGCCTGGTCCGGGTGCGACAGTCAGTGGAGAATATTGAGTATTTAGCGTCTTTAGGCGTGACGGTGACGTACAAATGCGTGGATGTTACAGATTTTGAAGCGGTTAAAAAAGCCGTGGATTCCTGTGACCGCATCGACGGGATCTTCCATGCAGCCGGCATGGAAATGAGCCAGTTCATACCCAAAAAAGAACTCTGGTCCTTTGAGCTGGTGGTGGATGTCAAGGTCAAGGGCATGCGGAACCTGCTGGAAGCGGCCAGGGAAAGGGATTATAAATATTTTTTCACTTTTTCCTCGGTCACGGCAAGATTCGGCAACCAGGGCCAGGTAGATTACACGGCGGCCAATGATTTTCTGGGCAAGACCCTGTTTGCCGAACGCCAGCGTCATCCGGAAAGAACCTATAAGGTCTACGCCTGGACAGCCTGGGGCGGGGTGGGAATGGCCACCCACCCAACGGTGAAAAAAGTTCTGGAAGACCGGGGTATCCAGTTTCTGCCCATGGACCAGGGAGTGAAGTTTTTCATGGCCGATCTTCTGGACAAGACCGAGTCTGAGATGGTCTTTTCCGGCCTGGATTACGACTTTGACATTGACGGTCTTCTGGGTGATCCGGCCAACAAAGCCTTTCCCTTTCTGGGAGATATTGTGGAACAGACACAGGAGGGTGTGACCTGGTCACGGGTCCTGGATCTGAAACATGATATTTTTCTCAACGACCACACCATGGGGGATGTCCCTCTCTTCCTCGGGTCCACGGGCATTGAGACCATGGCCGAGGCGGCAAAAGCATTGGCCGGGGACCAAAAGTGTTTTACAGGCGTGTCTGATTTTTCCATTCCCTACGGGATAAAGCTGCTCAAGGGACGGCCGAAGGAATTGCTGATCCAGGGAAAACAAAAAGGGGAAGACATTTTTGAATGCAATATCTCTTCTGTGTTTAAAAATCCCCAGGGCAGGGTCATGGGAGATCCCAAACGCCATTACCAGGGCCTTTATCAATTCTCAACCATCGCCCTTGCACCCAAAAAGATTGATCTGCCGCAATTTTCACCTGTTTCCTTTGACGGGGATATTGAGACCCTGGTCTACCATCCCAGGCGGTTGTTCATGTTCGGGCTGTTCGGCACCATCACGGATATCAATTCCTTTGACGGGAAGACGCTTGTGACAACGCTTACAGACAAAAGTAGCGCCGAATTCTTCAAAGGGGTGAAGAATCCTTCCTTTGTGGCGGCCCCTGTCCTGGTGGATGCCATGTTCCAGACCGGCGGTCTTCTGGAGTTTTTTACCAGCTCGAGAACCGTTCTGCCCTATAGGATGCAGACGCTGAATTTTTATGGAAATATCCACAAGAACAAACCCTATTATTGCATCACCCAAAAAATCAAGTCAGGTGGTGAAACCAATACCTATGACCTGACCCTGACCGATGACAAGGGCAATCTGTCCGTGGAAATCCTGGGGTTTGAGATGGTAAAACTCAACCCATTGGCCATGGAGGACAGGATTGCGGATAAGCTTTCCTATACGGCTGCAACCATTGGAAAGGGAGAAACCGTGGTATAGGATTTTCTCCAGACCCAAAGGGGCTGGTCCCAGCCCCTTTGGGTCTAATACGCAGTTCGATCCGTCGGCAAATTCTGAATGCTTTGATAACCATTCCCAGCGACTTTTTGTATTTACAAAAAATCTGTTTTCCTTTAGTATTAGAATATCACATTCTGGATAGAGTTGAGGTTCATTTTCATCTTCCCTTTTCTGCATTTTTTAAAAAATCGTCTGCCAGTAAGTTTGTCATTCCAATTTCCTTGGATTACTTAAACAAAAATAGGAGGAGGCCATGAAAAAGACTTTTTTCCATTTGATCCAGGATGTCCAGAAAAAGGGAGAATGTAATCACTGCGGCGGCTGCGTCACCTTTTGTTCAGCAATGAACTATGGCGCACTGGGCCTGGATGACCATGGGAAACCATTCTATAAAGATATTGATAAATGTAATGAATGCGGTTTGTGCTATATCATATGTCCCCAAATAAAGGAACTGGATGAGGAAATCAAGCGGAATGCCCAATGGGAATCTCCATTGGGACATGTTATCAGCTTTGCTGTCACCCGGGCCAAAGATCCGGATCTCGTGGGCAAAGCCACTGACGGTGGTGTTGTAACCGCTATTTTAAACCATTTGTTTGATACCCGAAGAATAGATGGGGCAATTGTTTCAATGTCCACTCCCCATGGCAGGATACCCTGGCTGGCCAGAACCAGTGAAGAGATTATGGATTCAGCCGGTTCCCATTTTGGCAGTTCCCATGGAATATACCGGTTTGCCAGGGACTATGCCACCTTTTCTCCCTCTGTTAAAGCATTGGGTGAAACGCGGGCCATGGACCGGATCGCCTTTGTGGGAACGCCATGTCAGATTAACACCATCCGGAAAATGCAGGCATTGGGTATTGTTCCTTCTGATGTCATTCCTTTTTGTTTCGGACTTTTTTGTTCAGGAAACTATTCTTTTCAGGATAAATTGTTTTCAGAATTGGAGGCCAAATATCAATTCACCTATGTGGATGTCATAAAAATTAATATCAAAGAGGATTTTATTTTTTCCCTGGCTTCCGGGAAACAGGTCCACATACCTGTGGCGGAACTGACCGGGGTAAAACGGGTGGCCTGTAAGTTTTGCCGGGATTTTTCAGCTGAATATGCCGATATTTCATTCGGTGGCCTGGGGGCGGACCATGGGTGGACAACCTCCATTATCCGGACCCCTGTGGGAAGGGAGGTCTTTAGAGATGCCCTGGAAAAAGTGTTGGTTTCCTTCCGGTTTGAAGACAATCCCAAATATATTACCCAGGCGGAAGAAAAAATATTCAAGGCATCGAGACAGAAAAAAGAAATGTCTGACCAAAACCATATGGCCAGGAAAACAAAAGGGATAAGAGTGATCCAATAACCATGGGATAATGTTTCAAAGCTGTGTGTCCAAGTCCCCTAGTCTGATGAAAATGTTGTCAACAGTACAGCCAGGCGGTCCTGGAGGTCCCTTGCTTTCCCGAGGGGGCCGATGACATTCGGCATGATCATGGTAAAGGCCAGGGGGTCGCCGGCAGCAGTGGTTGTATAACCGGCAAGGGCGGAGATGCCTTCCATGGAACCGGTTTTGCCTTTTAGGACCCCTTGGGCGGGCGTTCCTTTCATCCGTTCTTTCAGGGTGCCGTCTATGCCTGCAATTGCCAGGGCATTGATGAAAAAAGGCGAAACCAAAGGATCCGCATATACAGCAACCAGAAGGCGGGTGACTGCATCGGCGGTGGTCAGGTTGTAGCGGGAAAGGCCTGATCCGTCAACGAACTGCAGCAGGTCCGTTGCCAGGCCCTTGTGCTCAAGATAGGCCTTGACCCACAGGATACCATCTTTTGCACTTCCCTTGTCCAAGCTTTTTACATGGGACAGATACTTGAGCAGATTTTCCGCACTCAAATTGTCGCTGGTTTTCAGCATTTCAGTCACAATATCCCCGAGGGAATGGCGGATGGCAACGATCGTTTCCCCGGAAGCAGGCGCACCCCCCATGGTCGGCACTTTTGTCGGCACACCGGCCTGGTTCAGCAGTTCCCCTAGCAGGGTCAGACTGTACAATTCCGGCCGCCAGACCGTCAGTTGTCGGGTTGTTGCCGGACAATCTGCGGCAAGGGTTCCGGCAACATGGACACGGTTTTCCCGGTCACCCGGGGGCCTGGTGATGGTAATTGCGCAGGCGCCGCCGGGGGCAGCGGTTGTGGCGGTGTTTTCAATCTGAAGATAACGGGTTGGCGGTTCGGTTGCAATGGTTGCCGGCAAGGCAGCTTTCTTTCCAGGGGTGACCATAACCCTGACAGTATTTTTGTTTACGCTCAGGGGTGTGAGGTACATCGCTTGGGGTGAGGGTTCATCATCCCACATCCACCCCTTCCCCCAGTACAGATCATCAAAACAACTCGTGTCGCCGACAAGGGTATAGGTGTTCGCTCCCGGAAGTATTGCGCCCAGAGTGTCGGCCATGATTGTCAAATCAGCTGTTTTCAGAAGGGGATCACCGCACCCCCTGAGAAAAAGGGTGGGTTGATCTGAACTTTTGGCAATGGAAGTTTCGATTGAATGGTCAGGGCCGAGGTATGAGAGGGCAGCTGCCCCGATAAAGAGTTTTTGAAGGGATGCGGGGGAGACCAGCAGGTTTGGGTTCATTTCGTAGAGGGTTTCTCCTGTTTTAAGGGAAACCACCTTGATTGCAGCAAGGGAATGGGGGGGCAACTCCCGGGCAATCATGGCGTCAATTTTGCCCTGAAGCCTTGGGTAAGAAGAGCGGCTTAGGGACAAGGGCGCAATCGGATGGGAATCGCTCATCCCCCCTTGTGAGGCGCAGCCAAAGAACAGCATCAATCCAATCCAGACCGGTATGTTTAAACAAAACAATTTCACCGTGTTGCTCCTTTTTAAACTCTGTTTATCCTTTCACTCGGAAATGTATTATGGTTGTCCGCCTCCGAGTACCTTGTACAAGGTAACAAGGTTGCTCAGATACGCCTGCCGGATCGTCACTGCATTCTGCTCAGCCCCAAAAAGAGCTCTCTGGGAATCCAGGGCGGTCAAAAAATTATCAATGCCGTTTTGATATCGGGCATAGGACAATTCGTATGCTTTTCGGCTGGCGGTAACCAGGGCATTCTGTGCAGCCAGCTGATCTTTGTATGTTCCCCTGGCAGCCAATTGGTCCGCCACCTCCCTGAAGGCTGTCTGGAGTGCGGCTTGATATTTTGCCGCAGCCATTTTTTCACTCACCCGGGCGACATCCAGGCTCGCCTTGAGGCCTTCCCGATTGAATATGGGGATGGAAACAGACGGGGCAAAGTTCCATGCCCAGGCTGCGCCCGACGAGACCAAAGAGGAGAGGCTGTCACTGGCAAGCCCCAAGGAACCGGTAAGGCTGATCCGTGGATAAAGGGCCGCCCGGGCTGCGCCGATATCCGCATTGCTGGCTTTTAATCTGTGCTCTGCCTCCCGGATGTCCGGCCTTGCCAGCAAAATTGTGGAGGGCAGGCCCTGGGGGAGATTCTCCATGAATTGAACCTGGTCCAGGGTCTCGCTGCTATCCAGAAGGTCTTCCACCTGAGATCCCGCTAGCAGGACAATGGCATTTTTTGCCTGGGCCGTCAAACGGGTATAGTGGGCAATGGAAACCTTTGCGCTTTCAACGGATGTTGCGGCCTGGGCCAGATCAAGCTGGGTGGCCGACCCCACTTCATATTGCAGTTTCACCACGGCATGGGTTTCTTCCTGTGCCCTGGATGTATTCTTTGCCAGCAGCAGCAGCTTTTTATTGGCCAGATATGTCAAATAAGCGTTTGTGGTCTCGGCTATCAGTGCAATGCGGGTGTTTAAATGGGCTTCCCCGGTTGCCAAATAGAGTTCAAGGGCCTCCTGGTTCAGGCTGTTTACCCGGCCAAAGAAATCAAGTTCATAGGCGGTCACACCCACATTTGCGTTAAAGGTTGAACTGGTCATGGATCTGCCTGTTGGGCTCAGGTCTTCAGGCACACCTGTCCGGGACCCGGAACCTGTCCCCGCAATGGTCGGCAAAGTGTCGGAACGCTGTATCCTGTATGCGGCTTTTGCCTTTTCAATGGTGAGCAGGGCAACTCTCAAGTTGGGGTTATTTTCCAGGGCCCTTTCAATAAGGGTTTTAAGGGTATCTGATTTGAAATACTCTTTCCAGGCGATATCAGACACACTGGCATCGGCGGTCCTATCGGTTGCCTCTGCCGGCGGATAGGCCTGGCCTTGGGGCCAGGTATCTGGGACAGAAAGCTTTGGCTGTTTGTATCCGGGGATCATGGTGCAGCCGGACATGAGCACCAGTAATACTGCAATTGCTATTATCCTATTTGACATATTTCACCTCATTTCGGGCATTCGCCCCCCGTTTCCTTTTATCAGACCAGTTTTCAATGACAACGAAGAACAGCGGAACAAATATGATGGCCAGGGTTGTTGCCGCCGTCATGCCGCCGATAACCCCGATGCCGATGGCATTCTGGCTGGCCGACCCGGCCCCGTTTGACAGGGCAAGGGGGGTAACCCCCAGGATGAATGCCAGGGATGTCATGAGAATGGGACGCAGCCTCAGTTCTGCAGCCGACATGGCTGAAATGAGAATATTATTCCCTTTTTCATGGAGATCTTTTGCAAATTCAACAATCAGGATGGCGTTTTTGGCCGAAAGACCGATGGTTGTGAGCAGCCCGATTTGAAAATATACGTCATTGGAAAGCCCGGCCGAAAGGGTGGCAATAACAGACCCGACAATCCCCAGGGGAACAATCAGCATGACCGAGAAAGGAATGGACCAGCTTTCATACAATGCCGCAAGGCAGAGGAAAACAAAGAGCAGGGATACCGAATATAAAAGGGTTGTCTGGGAGCCTGCCATTCTCTCTTCATAGGAGATTCCGGTCCATTCAAGCCCGATTCCCTTGGGCAGTTTTGCTGCAAGGGTCTGGATTATTTCCATGGCATCTCCGGAACTTATGCCGGAAGCCGGGGCACCCAGGATTTCCATTGAGGCCAGCCCGTTGTACCTTTCAAGTCTGGGGGATCCGTATGTCCACCGCCCTTTGGCAAAGGACGAAAAGGGCACCATTTCATTTTTGTTGTTACGGACATACCATTTGTCTATGTCTTCCGGGTGCATCCGAAAGCTTGCATCCCCCTGCATAAAAACTCTTTTCACCCGGCCCTTGTCTATAAAGTCATTCACATAGGAGGATCCCCATGCGGTGGTCAGGGTATTGGTGATGTCCGAAGTTGCAAGGCCCAGGACTTCTGCTTTTTCATAGTCAATATCCAGTTTGTACTGGGGCACGTCTGCCAGGCCGTTTGGGCGGATGCCCACAAGATTGGGGTCCTTGGATGCCATGCCCAGCATCATGTTTTTGGCATTGGCCAGGGATTCATGTCCCAGGCCGGCCTGGTCGACCAGCTGAAAATCAAAACCGTTTGAACTGCCCAGCTCGATAATCGGAGGGGGAATAAAGGCAAATACAGCGGCATCTTTGATGCTAGCATATAGTCTGGCCATGGCTCTTTGGGCAATGGCAGAAGATTTTTGGTCCGGCCGGGTTCTCAGATCCCAGTCTTTGAGTTGGATAAAGCCCATGCCCACATTTTGTCCCTGTCCTGCAAAGCTGAAGCCTGTAACCGTGAAGATGCTCTTCACATTTTGGGCCTCCTCGGTCAGAAAATAATCTTCCGCCTGTTGTACGCTCTGCCGGGTCCGCTCCATGGTGGCGCCGGGGGGGCGGAAACCATCATCATCATCCCCTGATCTTCATCGGGCAAGAAGGATGTGGGCAGCAACTGGAACATGTAGGCCAGACCGCCAAGAATAACCAGATAGACCATGATGAACCGGATGGATCTTGCCGCAACATATCCCACGCTTTTCCGGTATGCCAGTCTAGTGGCATTAAAATTTTTGTTAAACCAGCCGAAAAACCCTTTTTTCTCTTTTTTGTGCCTAGTATCCACGGGCAAAAGCAGGGTGGCGCACAGGGCCGGTGTCAGCACCAGGGCCACCAGAACGGACAGGGCCATGGCCGATACAATGGTAATGGAAAACTGGCGGTAGATCGCTCCTGTGGAGCCGCTGAAAAAAGCCATGGGAATAAACACAGCGGAAAGGACCAGGGCGATTCCCACCAGGGCACCGGTGATCTGCTGCATGGATTCTTTGGTCGCCTCTTTGGGGGAAATCCCCTTTTCGGCCATGACCCGCTCAACATTTTCCACCACCACAATGGCGTCATCCACCAATAGGCCTATGGCAAGCACCATGGCAAACATGGTCAGCACATTGATGGTAAACCCGAACGCAGATAAAACGCCAAAGGTGCCCAGCAGGACCACGGGCACTGCAATGGTCGGGATCAGGGTGGCCCGAAAGTTCTGCAAAAACAGATACATGACAAAAAATACCAGGAGAATGGCTTCGAAAAGCGTTTTTACGACCTCCTCTATGGAGAGCTTAACAAAGGGGGTGGTATCATAGGGATATACAACTTTGATCCCCGGAGGCATAAAGGCTTCAAGCTCTTTGACTTTGGCTTTAATCCGTTTCCCCGTGTCAAGGGCATTGGCACCGGTTGCAAGGCTGACCGCCATGCCCGATGCATCCTTTCCCTTGTACCGGGCTATGGTATCATAGGATTGGGCCCCCAGTTCGACCCTTGCAAGGTCTTTGAGTCTGACCTGGGATCCATCCGGGTTCACCTTGATCAGGATTTCTTCAAAATCCGTCACTGTTTGCAATTTGGATTGGGCCGAAATGGAGGCATTTAGTTGTTGCCCCTTCAGTGCCGGGGCCCCGCCCAACTGGCCCGGGGTGATATCGGAGTTCCGGGCCCAAATGGCTGATTTTACGTCCGAGGGCATCAGGCCATAGGAGTGCAGTTTTTCCGGGTTAAGCCAGATGCGCATGGAATGCTGCTGACCGAACACGGTCAAATCCCCGACGCCCTGAACCCGGCTTATGGGATCAGCCATGGACGACTTGATATAGTCGCCGATGTCATGCTCATCCATGCTGCCGTCTTCGGAATACAGGGCCACAATCAACAAAAAGCTCTTGGAGGCCTTGCTCACGGTTACGCCCTGGGACTGAACTTCCTGGGGCAGCAGGCTTTTTACCGCCTGAACCTTGTTTTGCACCTGGACCTGGGCAATGTCAGGATCTGCTTCCGGTTCAAATGTCAGGGTAATGCCCAGTTGGCCGCTGCCGGTGCTGGAGGAGGAAAAATACCTGAGATGATCAATACCTGTCAGGTTCTGCTCAATGACCTGGGTGACGCTGTTCTCCAGTATCTGGGCGGATGCACCCGGATAGGCCGTGGAGATACTGATGCTGGGCGGCGCAATCTTGGGGTATTGTTCTATGGGCAGGGTCAGCACGGCAAAGAGCCCTGCCAGCATGATGACAATGGCAATAACCCAGGCAAATATGGGGCGTTCTATAAAAAATTTCGACATTTTTTTATCCTGTTATCAACTATTGGAAGGCAGCATTTCCACAATGGTTACCTTTGCCATGGGATGGATTTTTTGCAGACCTTCCACCACAACCTTGTCTCCGGGTTTCAGGCCCGATGTCACCAGCCATTTGTCTTTGATGATCCGGGAAACCATGATGGGGCGGGTATTGACCCTGCCTTCCTGGTCAACGGTCCACACCATGATGCTGCCGTCGGCATTTCGCACCACCGCCTGCTGGGGTATGGTGATGGCATTGTCCTGCCTGGACTGTTCAATGCGCGCTCTCACAAACAATCCGGGGAGCAGTTCATCATCCGGGTTGGGGAAGAGTATCCTCAGCTGAACCATGCCGGTTCCCTGGTCCACGGTTACATCGGAAAATAATATTTTTCCTTTGCCGGCATAGATGTCATCTTCATCGTTTATGAGCAGCACGGCTTCCGGATTCTGGGTTTGCGTCTTCATGAGGTTGCGCAGCTTCATCATTTCCGAACTGGACTGATTCACATCCACATATATCTGACTTAAATTCTGTATGGTTGCCATTGCCGTTGCCTGGTCGGCTGTGACCAGGGCGCCTTCCGTGACAAGAGACCGGCCGATCCTCCCGGATATGGGCGCAAACACCCGGGTATAGTCCAGGTTGATTTTGGCCGTTGCCACATTGGCTTTGGCAACAATGACGGCGGCATTTGCCTGTGCCAGGGAGGCCACCACATCATCGTGGGCCTGATGGCTGACGCCCCCCAAGGTCACAAGCCTCGCATAGCGCTTTACCTTGGGTTCGATGGCCGCAAGGTCTGCCCGGGCCTGGGAAAGGCCGGCTGCGGCACGGGCATGTGCCGCCTGATAGGTTGCCGGATCAATCTGATACAGCTGCTGCCCTTTTTCCACGACACTGCCTTCGGTAAACAGCCGATTAAGGACAATCCCGGATACCTGGGGACGGATTTCCGCTATCTGGTAGGCAGAGGTCCGCCCGGAAAGCGCTTTGGTGAATATGATTTCTTCATATTTTACCGTGTGGACCATTACCTCTGTCGGGGCAGGTGCCTGTTGTTTCTGTGCCTGGGCAGGCGCCACTTGTTCTTGCCCTTGGAATAAAAAATAACCGGCGCCCATAAGGGCCAGAACAATGATGCCAGACAATAATTTTATTTTCATGTTTTCTCCTGCTACTTGAGTATGATTCTGTCAACAAGACAGATGATGTCCTGTTTGATTTTTTGTATATCCTGCTTTTCAGCACATCTGTGCTGCAGTGATTTCACCGGCCCGATCACGGTTCCGTAGATCATTTCCGCCAAAACATAGGGGTCGACATCTATAAAAGTGCCGTCCTGAATGCCCTGGGTGCACACCTTGACCAAAGGTTGGATTGCAAGATCAAGCCGTTCACCGATTTCTTCGGCCACGGTTTTTCTGCGCTGAACAAAATGAAAATATAGGGAAAAATCTTCCATAATATCGAATACCGAATCAATAAACTCATGCAGCCTTACCAGCGGGTCTTTGGTGCTTTCGAATATGGCCTTGTTTTTTTGGCGAATGGGTACAAGAACCGTCTGGTGGACATAATTGAGCAAGGCTTTCTTGTGCTCGAAATGGTTATACAAGGTGCCCTTGGCCACCCCGCATCGTTTTGCAATTTCATCCATGGTGACGGGTTGGTCATTTTTAATAAGGGTGAAAACAGTCTTCACGATTTCAGCCTTGATTAAAGTATCGACCAATTCTTTTTTTTTGCTGACAGTCGTCATGCCGGTCATATCCTTTTTAAAAAATAATTAAGGGCCGCTCTAGTATACACCTTCAGGGCAGCCCTCTGGTTGATTTTGACCAATTAGTCAAAAATATGACTATTGGTTCATTATATGACCCTGCAGTGTTGGTGTCAAGTTTTTTTACCATGAAGTGCAGGGCCAACGCATTTAATTTATAGAGGTATAGCCCGGATATCTCACGAATCGAATTTGCTTCAGGTGCAAGTTGCAGAACGCGCAGTTGTAATCATTTACCGCAAGCGGGCTGCAGTGTGGCAGATGAAGTGAAGTCGGTTCGCCTGAAAGGGGAAAATTAAAATTTTCCGGTGACAATTTGTATTTTAGAATAAGTCTCAAAATTTAAGTTAACTTGCTGTAAAAATAGATAATTTTTCGGAAAATATTCAATTTTCATGAAATATCCGGGATAGTTGTCCATGATACCTGCAACCCGGCCAGGGCCGGGCAAGGGGGATTCCATTAAATCTTTGGTCCTCGTCCTTGAGGACCAAAGAAGCGGACCTGGCCGCGGCCT
>VMSR01000287.1 GCA_013792075.1 Desulfobacula sp. | reverse complement strand
GCAAGCTTTGAGTCGGCAGTCTATTTTTTGATTGTAATGGCCACCATTTGTCCTATAATATTAAACACAACCATTGGCGTTTTAAATATTAATCCCCAGTGGATTAAAATGGCATTGAACCAGGGCGCAACGAACACACAGCTCATCTTAACCATTGTAATACCCTCTTCCTTGCCCCATATGCTGACCAGTCTAAGGCTGGCCCTGGGGGTTGCGTGGATTGTCCTGGTTCCTGCGGAATTTTTGGGCGTTTCCAGCGGATTGGGATATCTCATAAATGATGCAAGGGATACCATGGAATATGACAAGCTCATGGCAATGATAATTGCCATTGGGATTTTGGGCTTTATTCTGGACCGTTTCTTCCAGAGACTCCAGCATAAATTCAACCAGTCCTGGAATGAATAAAATAACAAAAAAAATGATCCTATAATTATCTAAGGAGTTTTTTATGGCGGTAGATCCAAACATAAAAATAGTGGTGGCAGATGACTCGGGAACCATGCGCATGATGTTTAAGCAGATCCTGGCAAAGGCCGGATATACAAATCTTGTCATGGCCGTCAATGGTGCCGATGGATTTGAAAAAGTAAAGGCCGAACGGCCCGATCTTGTGGTCAGTGACTGGAATATGCCCCAGATGGACGGCATGGAATTTTTACAGGCACTCCGGGCAACCGACGAGTTCAAGAACCTGCCCTTTATCATGGCCACTGCCCAATCCGACAAGGGCCAGCAGCTAAACATAAAGGAAGCCGGGGGAAACGGCCATGTGCCCAAACCCTTTGACGCCCAACAGATCGGTGCTGCCATTGAAAAAGCATTTGCAGGCGGCATGGAAGAAACTGAACGAACCGAAAAGAAAAGAAGCACCATCGGCGGAAGGGTTGAACTGAACGTGGCCCATATTCAGATTACAGACCATCTTGCCCTGGGTGCGTTGAAACACAGAATTGAAAGCGGCGATGTGGAGCCCCAGTATTTTGACCTGACCACCAGCCTTAAGGCCGGATGGAACCCGATCCAGGAAGGCCTTGAAAACGGAGAAATCGACTGCGCCCTGGTACTGGCACCCATTGCCATGGATTTGTTCGCCTATGATTCTCCCATACGGCTGGTCCTGTTTGCCCATAAAAACGGTTCAACCTTTGTCAGATCCAAACACTATGACCCCAGGTTTGATTCTCTCCAGAGCTTTTACAAATACAAGGTGGTGGACATCCCCCATAAAATGTCCGTCCACCACATGCTGGCCCATAAATTTTTAAAGGAACTGGGATTAAAACCAGGGGTGCCCGGTAAAAAAGCCATAAACGTAAGGTTTGAAGTGGTTCCCCCCATTAAAATGCCGGACATCATGAAAGAAAATGAAGATGTTGCAGGATTCATGGTTGCAGAACCTGTGGCCACAAAAGCCATTGTCAATAACATCGGAAACCTGGAATTTTACTCTGCCAGCAGCTGGGACAATCATCCCTGCTGTGTGGTTGCCATGCAGGAAGACTTTATCCAGAAGCACCCGGAAGCAGCCCAGGAATTTGTCTCCCTGATGGTTGAAACCGGAGAATACATTGAAAATGATAAAGCCCGGGCTGCAAAGATTGCCGTCAGCTTTCTTGATCCAACGGGAAAAATGGGCCTGAATCCGGATGTGTTAAAAAATGTTTTTTCACAGCCCAAGGCCATCCGCTGGGACGGGCTCTACCCAGAAGCCCAGGACCTGGATAAAATTCAAAGATACATGCACGATGTAATGGAAATCGGTAGAATTATCGATCTAGAAAAATTCATAGAAAACCGCTTTGCCAACCAGGCATATAATATATAAAGGGGTATCATCCATGAAAATAACAGACCCACATGTCATTGAAGACGGAGAAAAAAACCTGATTCAGGCGGTACAGGAAGATCTGGACCTTGATGCGGTCAGACAAATTCTCAAGGACCGGATGGGAGTTTCCTCCCTTTCTTCAAAAGGGGGTCAGATCGTGGTTCATAACAATAAGATCGCCTTCAGGCTGGACTTTGATATCAACTTGAGCGGCAGCCTTCTCTTTGACAGAGAGGGCAATTATATTGACGACTCAATTGACGGAGCAACGGACACTCCCTTTCAGGAAACAAAAACAGCACCGGAAGCATTTGACGATGATGACACAACAGAAGACATTCTGACCCTATCTGATGAGATTCCTCTGGTCGAAACAGGACTGGGAGAAACCGATTTATACCAAGCTGATCTTGAGGATGAGATTTCCATTGACCTCCCGGAATATGACCTTGAGGATGATCCTGACGATGAAATAGAACTGACCGACCCGGAAGATCTCGATTCCATAGAGCTGGAAACAGATGACATCCTGTCAGATGAACCTGCAATCATGGCCGAATCAGATGACTTTGACATCCAAGACCTGGAAGATGAAGACCTGGACGATCAGGACCTTGACGATCAGGGCCTGGATGATGAAATCCTGCTTCAAGAAGAGATGCTGGATGATGAGATCAATGATATTCTCAAAGAAAGCCGGGAGTTCTGGGAGCAAAAAAAAGACTCATAGCCGCTAAAGGAGAGACACCATGCCTGATTCAAACAAGGGCGATCCGGTTGTAGATTTGGATGAACTCAAAGAAATTATGGACAATGACATGGAGCTCATTCAGGATTGCTTTGCAGAATTCCTGACGGACCTGCCGGATCTTTTGGGAGAAATACAAACTGCCATTTCTCAAAAAGACGCCGGAAAAATGAATACCGCCGGCCACAAGCTAAAAGGAACCTTAAAATACCTGGCAGCAGAACCTGCTGCCAAAGCGGCACAGGCCATTGAGTCCGCCGGAAGCAACCATGATCTGGAAAACCTGGATGAAAAATTTTTAACCCTTGAAAAGGAGTGCCAAAATTTGACAGCCTTTATCGAGGGTTTTACCCCCTAGACACCCTCGAACAATAAAATTTAAAAAACGATATTACCGCCACCCGAAACGGATGTCTGTTTTTTTTACCCTATGTTGTGGAAAAAAGGATAAAAAATGCCCGGTCAATTCAAATTATTTTGTGAGTATTTTCATTGCTGTGGAAAAAGAGTCCTGGACCTGGGTGAGGTGGACACTGAAAAAAAGGCTAAGGAATGGATGAAAAAACAGACCCTCAACAGAAAACGCCCCCGCCTTCCCAAGGACGATTTGATCAAAACCTGTCCGGTAAGCCATTGTCCCGGAAAACTCCAGATCCCCCGGTATGATTATCGAAAAGCACCGGCATAGTCCTTTTGGATCTGCCTTAAAAAAGGAAATGGCATGGGGATGAACTACGAGGAAATTGATTTTCAAAAAACTTCCCTGGGAGACCTGATGTTACGGCGACGCCGTTTGATCCAGCTCAAAGGCCTTGATATCTATGAAGTAAAACTTGGGGAAGCGTTTCTGATGTCAAGCCTGTATCATGAGGCGGAATCCCAGCTGTCCAGCCTGGGGCTCGGCCTGTTGGAGAAAGATGAACTGGATGTTGTGGTCGGCGGTCTCGGGCTTGGGTACACGGCTGTTTCCGCTTTGGAAGATAGGCGTGTAAAATCCCTTGTTGTTGTAGAGTATTTAGAACCCGTTATCCAATGGCATAAAAAGGGGCTTGTCCCCCTGGGCAGCAGGTTGAGCAATGACCCGCGCTGCCGCCTTGTGGGTGCGGACTTCTTTGCCTTGTCCAGGGACATATCAAAAAGCTTTGATCCCCTGCATCCGGCAAAAAAGCACGATGCAATTCTTCTGGATATAGATCACACGCCGACAAGGGTGTTGCACCAGTCAAACACCCGTTTTTATACCGAAAAAGGACTGACGGAACTGGCACACCATTTAACGCCCGGGGGCGTGTTCGGGCTCTGGGCAGACGGCCCGGCAGAAGCTTGTTTTACAACCCACCTGGGCAAGGTGTTTGCAACTGCCAACGCCCATACAATTGAATTTGACAACCCCGTAACCGGCCGCCCGTCTTCGGGTGCCGTTTACCTGGCAAGAACTGGCCATTAATATCGCCCTCCCCTTAAAAAACCGATTGCCGCATTCATTCGGAACTTTCCGGGTATTCAGGACCCAGGAGAATGCCACACCTGCTTAAAGACTGCCGCGCTATTATTTTCCTTGGGTGGGGCAGATATCAAAGAGAGGACAGATATCACACAAGGGTTTTCGGGCATCACAGATCTCCCTGCCAAAATAAATAAATTGCAAGGACAAATCGCTCCAGGAGGATTGGGGGATAATCTCCATGAGTTCAAACTCCACCTTGACCGGATCTTTCTGGTCCGTAAGGCCCAGGCGCCGGGAAAGCCGCAAAACATGGGTATCCACCACAATAGCCTCAAACCCAAAGGCTGCGGACCTGACCACATTAGCTGTTTTGCGTCCCACACCGGGCAATTGTGTCAATGCATCCATATCCTGTGGTACAACACTCTTATGGTTCTCCAGCACAGCCTTGGCACAGGCCATGATATTTTTGGCCTTGTTGTTATAAAACCCGGTTGAATAGACAATGCGGCGAATCTCATTTAAGGGGGCATGGGCAAGGGCAGCCGGGTCCGGATACCTGGCAAAGAGTTTTTTTGTCACCTTATTGACCTGATTGTCCGTGCATTGTGCCGACATAATGGTGGCCACAAGCAATTGAAAAGGCGTCTTATGGTCCAGCTGGGTCTTGACAACCGGATACCGGTCCCGTAATCTTTGGAGCAGTGTATTAATTTTAATTGGATCTAACATCATAAAGTGTCTATATATGAATCAAAAAAAAACCACAAGACAGATTCGGGCCCTGGGGCTTTGCTCAGGCGGACTGGACAGCATTCTTTCTGCCCTTTTGTTAAAAAAACAGGGAATCGATATCACCTGGATCAGCTTTGAAACCCCGTTTTTTTCATCCTGTTCCGCCCAAAAGGCCTCGGAACAAACCAAGATCCCCCTCATCACCCAGGACATTACCAAAGAATACATGGAAATGATGAAATCCCCCAAGGCCGGTTTTGGTAAAAACATGAACCCCTGCATGGACTGCCACACCCTGATGTTTGCAACGGCAGGCATCCATATGAAACAAGAGGGATTTGACTTTCTGTTCAGTGGCGAAGTCGTGGGCCAGCGGCCCAAATCCCAAACCAAGACAGCCTTAAGATATGTTGAAAAAAACTCTGGATTTGACGGGGATCTTCTGCGGCCCCTGAGCGCAAAATGCCTTCCGGAAACCAGAGTGGAACAACAGGGGCTGGTAGACAGAGAAAGGCTTATGGATATTACCGGCCGGTCCAGGAAGATACAGATACAGATGGCAAAAGACTTTGGTATCACAGACTATCCCTCACCTGCCGGTGGATGCCTTTTAACGGACAAAATTTTTTCAAACCGACTCAGGGACCTGCTGTGGATACAAGAAACCGATGAACCGCGTCAGCTCCACCTTCTAAAATATGGCCGCCACTTCAGGCTGGACAATGGCTGCAAACTTATTGTGGGACGTTCGGAAAATGACAACCGGCAGATATTGTCCTGGTATGACACAGAGCAGGACCTCAAGATGCGGCACATGGAAATGGCCGGACCGGATGCGCTTCTCATGGGCAGTTTCTCGGATGGGCACATCCAGACAGCCGCAAAAATCATTGCCGGATACACCAAGTCAAAACCGGGCGAAACAGCAGGTATAAGGGTTGTTGGAAAGGGAAAAGAAACCATTGTTCATGTTGCCACCCCTGCCGCCTCTGTCTTCAAAGACCTGATGATCTAAGCCCCTGATAAAAAAATTCTCGTGACGATTCCAGCCACAACCCGGCAGGTCAATGGGGGACTGATACTACTCCCAGAGTTCCTGAATCAACTCTCGGCTCAGGTCCAGATACTTGTGTTGCATCTTCGGATCATTGCAGAAAATTTCCAAGGTAATGGTACTATTGTAACCGGTTGCCTTTAATGAATTCACGGCTTTTTGCCAATTCACCGTCCCTACACCCAAGGGCATATGATCATCGGATCTAGATCGGTTGTCAGAAAAGTGAACATGCTGGATGTGCTCTCCCAGTTCTCCGCAAAAAACCTCATGAGTATCCATACCGAAGTTTGTGTGTCCGAAATCCAGATGCAGTTTTAAACCCGGCACTTCCGTCAGCAAGCGCTTAAAGGTGGAAACTCGGTCAAAAGGGGCTTTATAGTTTTCAAGTACCATTGTGAGCCCATATGATGCTGCCATTTCAACAATGGGTGGTAATGCCGCTATATGGAATGAGACCAAATCATTTCTCATGGCTGGCGGACAAAAATAGCAGGGATGGATATTCATGACCGTCGCCCCCAAGGCGGAAAATATCCCTGCACATCGCTCCAGTTCCTTAAAACAAGCTTCCCGAACTCCCTGGACTGGATACGCATGTGGAAGGCAGGGGTCGGTATGGCCAGTGATCGATAAGCCATAGGAATCAAGGACCGGCCTCAATTTAGCAATATCAACGCTGGTGGCGCTAGGACCTTCGATGGTTAAATCCAAAAAATCAAAACCGGCTTTGCCACAGAACGCTGCCTCCTCATAGACTGATTTTGACGGGTTGTTCATTATTCCGATTTTCATCGCGCTTTCCTTAATTTGGTGGGCACTCAGTTACGCCCATTGTTCTTATTTCATCCAATCCGCCATAAATTATTTTGGTTTCCCGATGAAGTGGATACAGTTTGTGGGGCATTTTTCCATTGATTTTAAGGCATCTTCATGATTTTGGGCAGAATAAGCGTCATAATCACAGGCGGAAAGGTTGTCCGTGATGATAAAAATATCTGAAATTTTAGAACAGGCCTTGCAGGCAACACACGCTTTGGTACACACCGCTTTCGCATCCTTTGCCTTGTCTCGATTTGAACAGGCAACCGTGGGAATCATCTCTTCTGGAAACCCTTTGAGAGAGATGATCTTTCGGGGGCAGACCTTTGAGCAGGCACCACAGCCCACACAGTGTTTATAATCCACAACGGCCAACCCCGCCACAATGTGGATGGCATCATAGTTACAGGATCTGACACAGTCCCCGAACCCGAGGCAGCCAAAGGTACAGCCCTGGACCCCCGCCACCAGGTGGGCAGCATTACATCGTTTTTCCCCCCGGTATGGGGTAGATTGAAGGCGGTCGTTTGCATTTGCTCCGCAATGGACAATGGCCCGGATGGGAATCATTTCACCCACTTCAACCCCCATGATTCCGGCGACGCTGACAGCGCAGGGTTCTCCCCCCACCGTGCATTTATTGACCGGAACATTGTCGGTGACGATGGCCACAGCATAGTCACTGCAGCCAAGATAACCGCAGCCGCCGCAATTCACCCCGGGCAGAATTTCCAATACCGATTCAATCTTGGAATCCACCTCCACCTTGAATTTTTTATTTGCCCAGCCCAGAATATAGGAGAGGATGACGGCCATGACCAGCATGGTTCCGGCCGCAATGAATAGGGTAACAAGGATCATGGCCGTCTCACGTGGGATAAAATGTCAAGAGCGGCAAAGGTGGAAGGATTGCTAAGAATGTCCGCCTGGGGGGATATTATGGTTGATACCTGTTTTTCCACAGGGGGCATGAGGGCATCCCTTATGCCCGAATCCACCCCGGTAAATCCCATGAAGGCAATGGCAAGAATCCCGCCGATAATAAGGGTGATGGCAGCTCCCTGGAAGGGTTCCGGGATGTCAGCCAGTTCCAGTTCTTCCCGGATGCCAGACATGATCACAATGGCAATGGTGAATCCCACACCGCCGAAAAATGCCAGGGCAATGGCCCTGCCCAGATCCCATGCATCTGCCGGGTTGTCAACGCCCGTAACATGGCTCATGATGGTCAGACAGGCAAAGAGGATGGCACAGTTGGTGGTGATAAGGGGAAGAAACACCCCAAAGGAACCATAGAGCATGGGAAAATATTTTCTCACATACATCTCCACAAACTGAACCGAAGAAGCAATGGCAAAGATATAAACGATATAGCTTAATACGGTCAGGTCGATCTTTGCGGCGGCCTGTTCTGGGAGAAAAAAACCGGCAATAAAAGAAGACACAGGCGCGCCGGGTATCAGCACCATGGTGGTGATGCTCCAGGAGATCAGAGCGGCAATGCTGATGACAAAGGTGACGGCGCATCCCATGCCAAAGGCCATTTCAACCTTTCTGGATACCCCCACAAAGGGGCAGATGCCCACAAAATAGTAGAGTACAAAATTATTAATCAGGGCTGCTGTCAGGGAAATCAGCAGTATGTCCAAAAGATACATCATAAATTTGGCCTTCCTTCTCTTAAGGATAAAGAAAAAGATGGTGATAGAAACAGTGAAAAAAGGTGGTTAATCATTTGGCAGACCTCCTGGCTTTAAGGATGCCGATCCAGTTGACACATCCCAAAAGCAATCCCAAGGTGATAAATGCGCCGGGTGGCAGTACCATGATGACCCAGTCCGGCCAGGCATCCGGCAGCACTCTTATTCCAAAAAGCATGCCTGTGCCCAGAATTTCCCTGACCGCGGCAATGCTGGAAAGCGCTAGCCCAAACCCCAGGGCCTGACCAATGGCATCCGATGCGGCTGTGACCACCCCTTGTTTGGAGGCACAGACCTCGCAACGGCAGATGATAATGCAGTTAACGATGATCAAGGGAATATAGGGTCCCAGGGTTTTGCTCATCTGGAAAAAATAGGCAGCCAGGAATCGGTCGGCAATGGTCACAAAGGTGGCAATGGTCAGGGTAAAAATGACAATGCGCAAATGGGGTTTTAATAAATTCCGGATCAGGCTGATGACGATATTGGCACACAACAGAACAAAGCCAACGGAACAGGCCATGGTCAGAGCAGGTTTCATCCCGTTGGTTACCGCAAGCGTAGGGCAAAGACCCAAAAGCTGCCGGTATACGGGGTTCTCCGGTAAAATGCCCTGGACAAATCTTTCAAAAGGGGTGGGGGAATCGGCCATCAGGTGTTCTCCTTTATCTTGCCGGTTTCATTCCCGGGAGGCGCTGGTTTTTCGGCCGCTTCTTTTGGGGGAATAACCAGTTGGGCCTTAATATCGGTAATGGTGTTATTGACAATGCCTGTAACACTTCTGGAGGAGATGGTGGCACCGGAGATGGCATCTATTTCATTGGCCTTACCAGGATTTCCTTTTCCAACAACCAGGCGGGTGGCAGACGCTTGGTCCAAAAACTGATCCCGCCAGGGTTTTTCTATAATCCGGTTGCCCAGGCCCGGGGTCTCTTTCTGGTCCAGAATAAAAAGGCCTGTAATGGTCTTCCCCTCTGTATCAAGGCCCAGCAGCAGCTCAATTTTATCGGCATAACCCTGGCCCGATGCTTTTGCCACATAACCGGCCAGGGTGCCATCCTCAAAAAATGCATCATAGACGGTATAAAATTTTTTAACCCCGTTTCGTTCAATTTCAATGGTGCGCAAGGTTATGGAAAGACTCTTTTTCTGGCTGGCAAGCGCTGCGGCCGGATCTTCTCCCAGGACAAGAGCGGGAATTTTTGCCAGGGTTTCCCGGGTTTTGTTTGCCTCAATCACAGGCCCCAGTTTTGTCTGGATACCGGCAAGGGCTGCACCAAACGCCGTTGCAAGCAACAGCACCAGCCAGGCCTGGAAAAGATTGCTTTCTTTAAATGAGCGCATATCAGGCCTCTCCCATGGGCAGGGGGTTGGTCCAGCGATTGATCAGCGGGGTAACGGCATTCATCATGAGAACGGCAAACATGACGCCCTCGGGATAGCCGGAAAAAAGCCGGATAATCATGATCAAGAAGCCGGTGCCAAGGCCAAATATCCATTTTCCCCGTGGGGTAAGCGGAGAGGTCACCGGGTCTGTTGCAATGAAAAATGCGCCGAACATAAGCGCCCCGCCAAACAGATGGTGAACAAGGAGGAGGCCCGAATGGGAACCCGCTATATCCGTGATACCGGCAATGAGGACGACCGATAACAATATGCCCGCAGGTATCTGCCAGGAAGCAGTTTTCCTGAAAACAAGAAACAGACCCCCCAGAAGGCAGGCAGCACTGCTTGTTTCACCCAGGGAACCATTGGTCATGCCCCAGAAAAGGGCGGCGGTTTCCATTGAAACGCCATTAAATTTTAATGCGCTCAAGGGGGTTGCCCCGGAAACTGCATCCACAAGCCCTGTCACATTCTCATAGGAGGCCGCTCCCAGCAACTGGGCAAAGGCGATCATCACAAAGGCCCGGCCAACCATGGCCGGATTAAAAATATTCATGCCAAGGCCCCCGAAGATGATTTTTCCGATCCCGATGGCAACCACCGAGGCAAGAACTCCCACGAACCAGGGGGCTGATCCCGGCAGGGAAAGCGCAATAATAATACCGGTGACCACAGCGGAACAATCCTTAAGGGTAAGGGATTTGCCCCGCATTTTAACAAACAAAAATTCAGACCCCATACAGGCGACAACACAGATGGAAAGCTGTTTGATGGCATAGACTTCAAACAGATAGATGGACAGGGCGATGATGGGCAGCAGCGCCAGTATGACATCGGTCATGATTCTTTGGGTATGGGCGGCCGCGTCCTTTATGTGGGGAGAGGGCGCCACATGGATGAGGGCCGCCCCCCTTTCATCTGTCGAACCTGAGGGGGTCATGGGTTCCTGTGTTTTTGTTGTATCTGACACGCATTTGTTCCTTGTTTTGTGATGGGTCCTAAAATTTGCGCGCTGTGCATGGGATATCCTTTTTTCTATCGGTTTGCCCAGGCGGCAACCAGTGTTTTTCCTGTTCGAATCAGCTGAACCAGATTGATTTTGGCCGGACAGACATAAGAGCAGCAGCCGCATTCAAAACAGGCATGGATATGGTATTGGCTTGCAATGGAGGGATTATTGTACCGGGCAGCCAGGGCAAGCCTTGTGGGAACCAGGTTCATGGGGCAGGCATCCACACAGCGTCCGCAACGGATGCAGGGCGTTTCCTTTTCATCGGAGATCTCGTCATGGGTCAGCACGGTGATTCCCGAGGTCCCCTTGGTGACCGGTGCACTCAGGTCTGAAAAACTAAACCCCATCATGGGACCGCCGGCAATAATTCTTGCGGCATTTTTGGTGATCCCGCCGCAAAAGTTTATCACCGCCTCTATTGAAATGCCAATGGGAACAAAAATATTTTTAGGGGTGTTGATTCCCCGTCCGGAGACACTGATCACCCGGTGGGTCAACGGCGTTTCTTTGATCACGCCTCGTGCCACCGTTGCCATGGTTCCCACATTGCTCATGGCAACCCCCACATCCGACGGCAGACCTCCCAGGGGAATTTCAAGACCCAGTACTGATTTTATCAGTTGTTTTTCGCTTCCCTGGGGATATTTGGTCTTTAATACGGCAATTTTTATGACGGTCTGTTCCGTGGCTTCGGTCAATTTTTTGACCGCATCGGGTTTGTTGTCTTCCACACAGATGACAATCTCTTTTGCGGATACGGCACGGCCCGTTAACAGGGCGCCGGCCACAATGGCCCTTGCCGCCTCCTTCATCAACCGGTAATCGCAGGTAAGATAGGGTTCACATTCACAGCCGTTGATCATGAGGGTGTCGATCATCCGGGTATCATTGGGGGTGACCTTCACATGGGTGGGAAACGCAGCGCCCCCCAACCCGACAATGCCGGAATCATGGATGATTTTAACGATGGTCAACGGATCATAAATGGAAATGCAATCCCTTGGCCAGTCCTTTGATCTCATTTCATCCCATAACTTTTGCGGGGGGATTTGATCCCCATCGGCATGAATGGTAATGGCGGGAAGATGCCTGCCGTTTGGCAGGGTGACCACATTCACCCGCTTTACTTTTCCGGCAATGGGGGAATGGAGGGAAGCAGACACAAAGGCCTCTCCTGCACCGATCATTTCTCCATACCTTACGGTCTGTCCCGGTTTTACAATCTGTTTGCAGGGTACACCCAGATGTTGAAGTAACGGCAGCGTCACGGCTTCAGGCGTTTCCATCACTTCAACCTTTGATTCATCTGATAAGGCTTTGTTATCGGGCGGATGGATGCCGTGGCGGAAATTACCCGTCCCTGGAAATCCTTTTAACTTGAACAAACGCATAAACCCCGATTCATTTTTCTTGCATTATTTTTAATGGATTCAACGGAAGAAAAAACATTATTGAACGATCCAGACAACATGATTGTCTGCGTTTCTAAAAATTTTGTTACCCACCCTGTTTAAGAACAGTCTTTTCACCGCAGTAAGACGCCGCCTTCCGATGACAATGGTCCCGTAATCCCCATATCTGGCCTTGTTCAGAATACAATGGGTATGATTTTTTTCCCCCTCCATAATTTCAAAGGAAACCTGGTCAATGGAAAAACCGGCTTCCAGAAAATAATCCAACGGAAGATCAAACATGTCAGCGGGTACTTTTTGTTGTGACTTTTGAAACAGACCCCGGGGGTTTTGTGAATGGCATAATAGTAATTTACAGTCCTTGGTCTTGATCAGAGCGCTCATGGATTTTACCGCCTTCATGATCTCCCGGGTCCCGTCAAAGGCAACCAGAATGTTTCTATGGGAAGGCTTTTTCCCAACGACAATCAGGGGGATGGTGCTGATTTTGCCCAACAATTTAATGGGCAGACTGTCCACGAAAAAATCCTTTGTTTTGCTGTGGCCCTGGCGTCCGATTACCAGGGCATCATATCCGTTATGGGATTCCTCTATAATATCCTGGACCACCCCCTGGTTTTTGATATGGACCTTTGATTGAATGGCGTCCGATGGAAATCCCGCGGATCGCAATCGGCGTTCGGCTTTTTCCATGGCAAGGTTCACCGTTTTTTTTCTTGCGGCCATGCTGGCTCTTATTTCAGGCGTTTTAAACCGAAAGTCAAGTTCCCTTTCCATTTTCCAGAAGGATCTGGGAATTTTGGTTTCCACATAAAAAATAACCACCTGGGTTCTGTCACTGGGAAAAACCTCACCAATATATTGCACGGCGTCCAGGGCAAGATGGGACCCATCATAGGCAAGCAGAATTTTTATTTTTTTTGACGCGGTCTTCAACTCTATCATGGACAAATATCATCCTGTTCTGGTTTAGGTCACATAAAACCTTAATCATAAAGATTATCAATTTCTCACCTGTTTTTCAATGTCATTGTTTTTTATCGATCCATTGCTTTTTCCCATTGGTATTTTCCCTTGCACCCGAATAACGCAGGCGATATAATTCCTAAATATGGGAACAGCGGTTTCAATGGTTTATCTCCTGCAGTATCTCGGCAAGGGGTTTTTTACATAAAACGCAGCAAAGGAGCCAAAATGGGAAAGGTGTTGATCGTATATGCCTCACGGGCAGACGAGACAAAAGGAATTGCAGAGGTGATTGGTGAGGGGGTTCGCATCTCAGGCCATGAGGCCGTTATTAAAAGAACAAGTGAGATTAAGAATGAAGAGGATTTGAAAGGGTATGATGGATATGCATTCGGATCTGCCACCTACCATGGTGAAATGATCACCGCCATGAAACAGATATTGTTTATTGCCGAAAGGGCAGAACTAAAAAGTAAACCGGGTGGCGCTTTTGGTGCCTATGGATGGAGCGGAGAGGCCGCGGGAAGAATATTTGAAACCATGCAGCATATCTATCAAATGAAGATGGTTGCAGGCCCCCTGATGCTTAAGGCCAGCTGGGTTGAGGGGGGGATAGAGATGGCCCAGGAATATGGGAAAAGTATCGGTGCAATGATTTAGCATTGTATGACCAAGGAGCGCCTAATGAAATGTCTTCCAGAGAATTCCGACAGAACCTTTTATTGTTTTTTTATGGTGGGATTTTATATCCCACCACTTAATAGGGGTTCTTTGCCGGATATCAGATTAAAGTCGTTTGCCATTATGGCACCTAATCGGTTTTCTTGACCATGGAAAGGTTGTACAAATCATGGCGCCGATTCCGCATCGTATTAACACTACCCTGATTGTGCAATTTGGTTAGCAGGTCAATATTAACATCAACAATGAGTGTCATCTCGGAGTTTGGGGTTGCCTCAGCCTTGATTCCTGTTGTCGGAAAACCAAAATCAGCTGGGGTAAATAAAGCGGACTGCGCATATTGAATATCCATATTATTAACCTTGGCAAGATTACCAACAGCGCCTGCAATCGCAACAAAACACTCGTTTTCAATGGCACGGGCCATGGCACAATGCCGAACACGGGTATAGCCATTCTGTGTGTCTGTTAAAAACGGTACGAATAAAATATTCATCCCCTGATCCGCAAGTAATCTTGCGTACTCCGGGAATTCAACGTCATAACAGATCATAATGCCAATTTTGCCGCAGTCAGTGTTGAAGACTTTAATCTTGTCGCCACCTGTCATAATCCAATTCCGCTTTTCTGCTGGCGTCACATGGATCTTGTCATAGCGTTCCCATGATCCATCCCGGCGGCACAAGAAACCGGAGTTATACAGTTTACCATCTACAATGTAAGGCATACTTCCTGTAATGATATTGATGTTATACTTAATCGCAAACTCAATAAACTTATCACGTATCGGGTCGGTGAATTCAGCCAACTTTCGAATGGTCAACGGAATGCTTAAATGATTAAATTCTGCCATTAAGGGCGCATTAAACAACTCGGGGAAAAGAATAAAATCACTCTTGTAATCTGACACTGCATCAACGAAAAACTCCATTTGGTCATATAGCTTTTCTATTGTAGCAAGAGGGCGCATTTTCCATTGTACCAGTCCCAGGCGGACTTCAGATTTCTGAGCATTGATCAATTTTACTGACTTCGTGTAGTAAATATTGAGCCACTCAAGTAGCGTCCCGTATTCCATGGACTCTGTATCGCCCGGCATATATCCCTTCAATAACTTGCGCACATGAAAGTCATTGGCCAGCTGAAAACTTAAAACAGGATCATGCAGTTCTTTGCACTTAATTTTTTCGATATATTGTTTTGCTGACAAAGTGTCAACATACTGTGAGTATCCCGGCATTCGGCCACCGGCCATGATGGCACGCAGGTTTAAATTTTCACAAAGTTCTTTGCGGGCGTCGTATAAACGCCTGGCCAGCCGAAGTCCACGATATTCCGGCCTGATAAATACCTCTATGCCATAGAGTACATCACCCGATGGATCGTGATTGGTAAAGGTCATACCCGATGTAATTTCGTCATAGGTGTGGTCATCACCAAACTTCTGAAAATCGATTATCAATGAAAATGCACAGCCAACAACTTTACCGTCAACGCAAACGCAAATTTGTCCATCGGGAAACATTGCTAAAAGTGCATCAACCACCTCCTCACTCCATGTGTCTAAAACTTTTACTTTATAAACTTTTTTGCTGGCATCATGAAGTTCAGCCATGTCTTGTTTGGTTAAATGTCTCACACTAATATGACTTGCGTCCACTTTGCCTCCGATCGGATTTAATATGTTTATTGTCGTTGATAAAATTTATTTTATGAGAAAAGAAAATATATGGAATTCTGGATTGTATGTCAATATGAGTCCCCTATGTTATTAAAAACATAGGGCTGTTTAAAATAACATGGATCACCTTTTAAATATATGGCTGGCAGAAAGATCATCCAGGCAACGCTGTATCAAAGTAAGTCTTAATGAAAACCCCACTCACCTCTTGGTTTATATTTTTTCATATTCCCCTTAATGTGGACATAAACGGTGAGCTTCAGCGAGTCCATGTTGATGGGCTGGTTATGGAAATTTTTTTATCTATTGCCACTTGCTATTAGCTTAATGCCAAGACAAGCAATAAGCCCTCCAGCCATGCGGTCAAATATATTTTTTGATCTGAGGTAATAGGTACGCGGTACCGGGGATGAAAGAATTAAACTGACGATAATATACCAACACGCCTCTACAAGAAAAACGAGGGGAGGTAATATGTAGTAGAGTGTAAGAGGTATGTTTTCTGGAAGTAATGCTGCGAAAATACTACCATAAACTACCGCAGTCTTAGGGTTGCTCATCTGAGTGATTAGGCCAATAAGAAAAGATCTTTTAATTGAACCTTTCCCGACTGGTTCGTCGCATGTGATAGTTAAACCCTGCTTAGCTCCCCTCCATATTTTAACACCTAAGTAAAGCAAATACGACCCACCTATAAGTTTCAAAGCAACATATATAACTGGAACAACGGTAAGAACTGTATGGATTCCGAATAAAGCTAAAATGGCAAAAAAGATCCCTCCAATTCCCATTCCGATGGAAGCAGCAACACCATCTTTGCGGGAATTGCCCATTGATAGTTTAGCGATCAATACGAAACTTGGGCCAGGGCTTATAGCCCCCATTAGAAGGGTACCTAAAATTAAGCTTAGAGTAATTAGTAAATCCATTGTGATTCTCGGAATCCTTATTTAATCCATACCGTTGCATTCACTATCCCGCGCTGTTTGCGGGTCCAGTGGAACAGTTGGTTCAAGTAAGCCGCTACGCGGCAGATTAAGCTGTACCATTATTGTTCAATTCCATTGCTCATGGTATCTTCTTACCGGCTTGCAGGTCGGTATCTTCT